>JAGVTS010000213.1 GCA_019136685.1 Bacillota bacterium
GTGAGTTCATGAGGAACCTGGGAAACGGCAATAGAGCAAGGACTCGCTTGTAGTTGCTAATGGTGAACGGGTTCGGTATGAGATCCAGGGGATTACCGCTGTATATCTGCCGGCTGGTCTTGAACGATGCCGAGACTGACCATACAAAGGGATATATCATGACCGTCGCAAGAAGAACGAGAACTACATAGAGCACAATAGTCGAAAACCTCTTTTGCTGTTTCATCCTGATCACCCCCTGCATCTGGGCCTAGTAGCCGATCTCTTCCTTCTTGCGGCGCGCGCTGAACTGGGCAATGGTAATCAAGAACAGGATCGCAAACAGTACCCACGCCATGGCTGAGGCGTAGCCCATCCTGTACCTCTGAAACGCCTGGGTATAGATGTAGTACAGAATCGTGTTAGTTGTCCCGCCAGGTCGTCCCTCAGTCATCACATAGATCGCTTCGAATAGATTGAAAGCCTCTATAGTCAGCATGATAGTGGCAAACAGCGTGGTGTTGGCCAGAAGAGGGACTGTGATGTGCCTTATCTGCTGCCACCGGGTGGCGCCGTCTATTTCAGCCGCTTCATACAAGTCCTGAGGGATGTTCTGAAGCCCTGTCAGGTACATGATCATGTAGTAGCCTGACACCTGCCATATGCGCATTATGCTCAGGGCTGGTTTTGCCCATACTACACTCTCCAGCCATCGTGGAGGATTGCTTGCCCCTATCAGCTTGAGCAGTGTGTTGAGCACACCCTTATCGGGGTTGAAGATCCAAAGCCACACCATTCCGATTGCTATCGTTGATGTAATCGACGGCATGTAGTAAGCTCCCCGGAAAAACGCGAATCCCGGGAGTTTCTTGTTCAGCGCTATTGCCATAGCCATGGCCAGGACTATTCCTAGAGGGACTATGGCCACTACGAAGTAGACGGTGTTGTACATGCATTGGATGAAGTTCTCATCTCTGAACGCCCGGGAGTAATTGGCCAGCGCCACCCACCGGGGAGGTGTCAACAGGTCCCAGCTAGTACAGGAGATGAACAGCGAATATACAAGGGGACCGTAAACGAAGATTCCCATTCCAATGAGTGCCGGCAGTATGAAAGACCACGCCGTCAGTGTCTCGCGTCTCCGCCGCCGTCTGATGCCTGTTGAAGTCAAAGTCGAAGAAGAAGTCGCCATGTAGCCGTCTCTCCTCATTCAGGTTCCATGGTCGAGTCGCGCCAGTGCCGGGGCGCCAACGCCCCGAGCATCAATACCCCCGCCTGTCGCACTCCTCTCGAGCGCGTCTGTTGAACTCGCCTGCGCCAGGCATGTGATTGCTCAGCCACACACTGGGCCTCATCCCGCGCCGGCCCATCCGCTCGATGATTTCCATCTCGAGTGCCCACATGATAGCCGCCGCCGCAATGCCGGATGTGGGGCCCACCTTCGCGTCGATGCCCTCTATGTCGAGCGCGGCGTCGCCCAGAACGCCACAGTTATCAAGCACTACATCCGCCACCTCGAAAAGGCGTTTGCCCGACGGATGCTCGCCGCGAAGCGCGGCCGAATACTCCACACTCGTCAGCGCGATCACCTTGACCCCCTGCTCGCGGGCGAGCAACGCCAGCCCTACGGGGAGGGTGTTCTTGCCCGATACCGAACCTATGATCAGCACGTCCCCTGCGAAGATATCGCTCCTATCGAGCACAAACTCAGGAAGACCAGGAATCTGGTCCAGATACACCTTGGGTTTCGCCTTGCCCGAGCGCGCAGGGCCGGGGTTCTGAACGTCCATGATGATGTTGACCGGGCGAAACATCATCAGCGCGCCGGTCCTGCCGAACAGCTCGTGCATGAGCATGTGGCCTGTATCCATCACATGGACCGCCCCGCCATGGCTTACCGAGTCGACGATCATCTCTGCCGCCTTTGCGATATTCTCGGACTGAGTAGTCTGGATCTTGTCCAGAAGACTCCGTATCTCGTCTAGATACGCCGCGCCCTTTCCGAGCAAGTTCATCAGTCCTCCTCTAGTAGACTGACAGTCCGCCTGACCTATACGTCAACCGCCAGACGCATCAGTTGAACGAAGTCTACTAAGCTCTCAGTTCTGAACGTGCTTCGGCCGACGCTCGCATGCCGGCCGGGACTGTTCCGAAGGCCCTGAGCCCCGCGATCTCCAGCGCCACGAGAAGTGCGCCTCCCGCCGGTGAGTACAGCGGCGGCACTATCCGAATGTCAGGCGAAAACGACGAAATCTCATCTCGAAACGCGTCCACCAACGGCGCCGCAGCCCGGGATACGCCCCCGGTCAGGACCGCCAGGGTTCCGTGTCTGCGTTCGGCGCTCGGTTCGCCCAGCTTCGC
This sequence comes from Bacillota bacterium, assembly GCA_019136685.1. GTDB lineage: Bacteria > Bacillota > DTU025 > DTU025 > DTU025 > UBA5389. Next base: position 2,341 of record JAGVTS010000213.1, read on the forward strand.
TAGCCCCCGCAGCACACTCACTCCCAATCCGCCCAGGTCGCGCCCTGCCTGCCGCAGAATCTCCGACGCGACGGCATCGCCCGCCGCAGACGCCTCCGACACCCGCGCCGCGAACGACGCGATGTGCTCACGGTTTATGGGCATCGTCGCCAGCGACCACGCACGGGGCGCGTTGAAATGCTCCAAAGCCAGCTCGCACAGGGACGTGCGCTCGCCTCGGTTATCGAAGGCCAGCGCAACAGCTCGCAGTGACGCAAGGCCTATGGCGTACGCGCTTCCCTCGTCGCCAAGCAAAGGCCCCCACCCGCCCCGGGTCACGATCCCATGCCGACCCTCATCGCTTGCCTGGCTTTCGTGACTGCGGCATCTACCGCGCCCGACAGCGAAAGAACCCGTGCCGGCCAGCACCACGACTCCGGCCTCGTCAAGGAGGGCGCCTGTCAAAACAGCCATCTCGTCTCCAGCCGTCTCAAGCCTGGTTGGCCTGACCAGCCCAGCGATTCCGGCGCCCACAATGTCGCGCGAAGCTCCGGGAGCGCTCGCATAGAGCACGGCCACATCGGCGCACTCCATGCCCGCCTCGTGTAGCGCGCCGACAGCCGCCTGCCGCACAGAGCGGATCGCCTCATCCGGCGGCACGAACAACGCATTCAGGGGTCCGCCCCGTCCAACACCGATCACTGTGCCGTCTGCCTCGGCCAGCAAGAAGAGAGTCTTCGTCCCGCCGCCGTCGATAGCCGCAACTAGCGGTCGCTGCACGTACCGGGGCGCCTGTACTCCGCGGCCTGCTTGAGGCGCCCGGGCTGTACAGACGGCTGGGCCATCGCTCTCCACTGAACTCGTGGAAGTTGCGTTCAAGATCGTCGACCTCCGCTGTGTTGAACTATGCTTCGGGGCAGCGCCACATGATGGATCGCAGTTACTCAAAACGCTCTGATCTGGTGTTTGTACCGTTTCAGCAGCGCTCCGTTGAACTCCTGCCCGCCAGGGATGTTGGCGCTGGTGAATATCGGCGGTTCTATGCCCCGTTCTACTAGTATCTTCACGGTTCGAACCACCAGAGCATTCACAATAGCTACTCCGATTGCCGTGGACAAGGGGGCGATTTTCTGCGCGACTCCTTCGACCTGTATGGCGGCGTCGCCGTACGGAACATGCGTGTCGATCACAATGTCGACCAGTTCAAACAGGCGCCTGCCTGAGCCATTACGAAGAGGAGTGGCCTTCGAAGCACTGATCGACGTGATACCGATCACACATGCGCCCAGCTTGGATGCCTCAGCGGCCATCTCCACCGGCACGGCATTCACCCCGGACGTAGACGCCACCATGAGCACATCGCCGCGCTCAATGCCTGATTCCTCAAGCACCACCTTGGCCAAGCCGTGCAGGCATTCCAGCTTCGAGCTCTTCGATGCGCCGTTCGATACCATCAGCGAGGGTTCCATGATCGCATTGACCGGAGCGAGCCCGCCGGCTCTGTAGAACATCTCCTCGCCCAGCATGTGTGAGTGGCCGGCGGCGAAGTAGTGGAGCACACGTCCGCCGGCGATAGTGTCGGCAATCAACATGGCCGCTCGCTCCATACTCTCCTGCTCAGACTGTTGAACCTCATCGAGAAGCTCGCGCACCAAATCGAAATAGTCGAACACCTCATGCTACCTCCCAGGATGGCGCCGCCGGCGCCCCCGCTAAATGCCAGTCTCCATGCCTACATTGGACTTCATCATCGAACGCCTCGCCTCTATTATATATTGTTTATAATGAATATCAAGACCGAAAATCAAGTGAACCCGGGACCGGGCAAGTTCGGCCGGGCCGCCGGACGTGGGATCATGGTCGTCATGGGGTTGAAATCCGGGTTTTTGTAGCGGAGGGTTTCGCGCCAAGCGCGGCGATCACCGAAGGTCGCGGCGGATGGGTGCGTGTAAGGATTGTCCCTTTCCGGGTCACAGATCCCCCGCGTTCAGGTGTGTGGCCTCGCCAGGGCCGCAGCGGAAGCAGTTGGAATCGCACCGGATCCAGGGATAGACCCGCGGATAGGTCCAGGAATAGACCCGGGGAAGTGCTGCGGGACAGAAACATGACTGCTGTGGCTCAGTGATATACCCCCGGGGGTATCCGCCCAGGGATACGGTCACATTTTGACAATACTTTCGGCGAAAAACGCAACTTCTGAGTACATCGATTTGGGTCGGGGGCCCGGGGGGCAAATCGAAACTCGTTGGTCCGCCATCGTCCAACATGCTGCTTGCTGTGGGCAGAGACTCGCTAATGCCGCTTCTCGACTTCCTGCCACGATTCGGCGAGTCGGCGTCGGACAGTCTCGTCGCACTCCACGCCCGCCCGCAGCAGGGCCATGATGACCGCACCCACAACCGGCGGGTATGGCGCCTGCACAACCCGCGCCCCGGGAGCAAGCTTCGCCAGTTCGCCCCGGAACGGGTCCAGAATCACATCGCCCGCCCGGAACACACTCCCGCACAGCGCCACGGGGAACTCCCCGGCGTCCATACCTAGCGCCCGCGCGGCCGCGCGCGCCGCCAGGGCCAGCTCCCGCC
>JAGVTS010000083.1 GCA_019136685.1 Bacillota bacterium
GGGGTAGAAGCGGCGGTACACGAGATGGTTCCGTCGGATGGTGGGCTCCAGGCGCCCGATGTTCATTCCCTCGGGCGGGCGGGAACCCTTGAAGGAGCGGATTATCGGCCACTGAGCCACTTCGACGATGCCCTGGCAGATGGTTTGCGAATCGGCTGAGGCCAGGGCGGAGATGGCTCGGTGGCGCCAGGCGAAGGCGGTGTTCTTCGAAATCTCGAGCCTTGCCGCGGTGTCGCGCACGGAGAGGCGTTCCACCATGCACAGGCAGAAGTCGAGCCAAAGGTCGCGTCGGCGCATGCGATGGAGCACGCTGCCTGTGAGGTCGGTGAAATAGCAGAGGCAGCCTTTGCACTTGTAGCGCTGGACGGCGCCGCGCTTGCCGTAGCGGACCACCCGGAGGCTGCGGCAGCGGGGGCATACCGGGCCATGGGGCATGAGCGCGTCGCGTATTTCCCCAACGTACAGCTCCTGCCGAGGGCCTCTTGTAGGTGGCTCGCCGCGCTTCTCGCTAATTGAGAGCGCGAGCGCGGCGAGCCTCTCTTCACTTGGCCTGAGGCAGACGACAGGCGACTCGGAATGGGCATGGATAATGGATGTTGGTCGCATGGGTACCATCCTCGCTTCTTGTCATTCTGCACACAGGTCTTCGTCCGGCCCCCTGGAGTCGTCAATCATGAACTGGGACACTGGATAACGGTTGTGTGGTCAGGTGCGCTGTGCCGGATGCCAATATCTTGCATGCCTGTCGACGGTGATCACGTGCCGGTAGGCGCCGGCGACTGCATCGAGGTGGTTGCCGGCCGCCCGGCGAACAGGCCAGACTGTGCTTGAAGGGGCGGCACAGTCTGGCCTCGAAGGTGCGAGCGGACAGGATAAGTGCCTAGAATCTGTAGGATGCCTTGAGCTCCAGGGATGGAGCCCATGCTCCCTCGCTCCAGGTGCCTTGTTTCAGTTCGTCTGTGCGCACTGCAATCGCCTTGCCGCTGAGGGTCACGCCGCTGTAGGGGCCCGCCGTCACTGACATGGTTAAGCGATGAGTAGTCTTCCCGGTGTCGCCGCCTGTGCCCAGGGAGCTCGCAGTTGCATGTATCAACGCACTGCCCGCACGGGCGCTCTGAGGCCACGTGCCCTGCAGTTGCCGGGCAAGGTAGTCGCCTTCCTCGTTGCCGTCGTCGCTACCATCTTGATCGTCATCCTCTTCCAGGTCGTCATCGCTCCTGCCGGCGCGGGACCAGGCGGTCTCGGCCGCGACTGATAGTTTGAGGGTTTTCGATAGTTCCCAGATCAGCCCGGAGCTTGCCCCAGCTCTCCATGACACGTTCTCATCCAGGATATTCGGCCAGAGAGTTGCCCCGGCTGTAACACGGGCAGTGAGGTTCAATGAACCTGCCATAAGCGATGCGACCGAGGCGGCCGGCGCCTTCAGGATCCATTTCGCTGAAGCGTCGGCAGTCTTGCGGTCTTTGGAAGGGTCTTCTGGGCGAATTGTGGATTGGGCAGAAGCAGCGAACTCAAGCGACTGCTGCTTGGACAGCGCCCACGCTGCGCTGGCCTTGCCTGTATAGGCGGTGTATGACTTGTGAGGGGCTTCGGGGTATGCCCGTCCTTTGGCAGACATGCTTGCTGCGGCCTGCACGTCGCGAACCGGGCGCCACTGGAGGCTGACCATTGAACTCCAGAAGTCCGCCGTCCACTTGGGTTGACCGGGCATCTCTTTGTGCCCCAGGCTCAGCTCGCCCTTGACCGACGGTCTGCTCTCGCCGGCCAGCGTCTTCGCAGCCTTCGCCGTCAGCTTGGCCTCGGTATAGTCCCGAACAGGGTTGTTCGGGTAGCTCCGAACAGAGAGCTCCATTTTTGTTTCAGGCTGCCAGGGGATGGCTTTCTTGTCCGCTCGACTGCCGGTGGACATGGATATCTGGTTCCAGGACGCCTTGGGGTCGCCAGGGTCGATGCTGCCGGATAGCGTGAGCGATCCCGAGCGGCGGAATTGTCGCCAGTCTTCAGTGAGGTTGGCGTTGACCTTAAGCTCTAGTGCCCCTCCCGGCCTGTATTGGAAAGATGAGGACACTTGGCCCACCCGGTAAGACGCGCTTACTTTCAGCTCGGGATCGGCTTCTGATTTGGATTTCAGCTCCAGGCTGAGTGTGCCCGAGCCGGCCAACGCAGATGCGGGGGCTCGGGAAGCAGCGGTGGATGCGCTTGCGGTGCCGGCAAGTGTACACGACAGCGCCGCCGCCATGGCAAGTGCCAGTATGTGCAGGGACAACAGGCGCCGGGCGGCGGGGAGAATGCGGTTCAGGGTCGCCATGGTTCATCCCCCCCAGCGTGAGATTGGCTGTGGTTATTTCCAACAGCATATACAGACTATACCATGTAAGGCGATGGCTGTAAATGTGCGCGCCGGAAATCACCCGCTCGGGGGATGAAAACGCGGATATCCGAACTAGACCGCCGCAGGCCTGCGGCGGTCTAGTCCACAGTCATCAGGCTATTAGGATCTGCGAGAGAGCTTCTTGAGCAGAATCTGCTTTAGGTCCGGCCCTGCAGTCTGCTCCAGCTCATAGCCGACACGCACTGCCGGTTTGTCGATCTTCAGCACCCTTCTTAGGTCTATTGGCGTGCCGATGACAACGACCTCGGCATCGGAATTGTTTATTGTCTTCTCCAGCTCCTGAACTTGCTTCCTGCTGTATCCCATCGCCGGAAGCAGAGGCTCGCGGTGATGGAAACGACTGAGGGTGTCCACAATGCTGCCCACGGCGAAGGGCCTTGGATCGATGAGCGACGCTGCTTCGAACTTGTGGGCCGCCACGATTCCCGCCCCGTAGCCCATCCCTCCGTGGGTGAGCGTCGGGCCGTCCTCCACTACCAACACCCGTTTGCCTCGGATCATGCCGGGGTTGTCCACGCTGACAGGCGACGCGGCGTCGATGATGATCGCCTTCGGATTGACGGCGGCGACGTTCTTGCGCACAGTCTCGACATCCTCAGGTTCCGCGGTATCGACCTTGTTGATTATCACAACGTCGGCCATGCGCACGTTGGTCTCACCGGGATGGTACGACACCTCATGGCCGGCCCTGTGTGGGTCGGCCAGGGTGATCATGAGGTCCGGCACGTAGAAGGGGAAGTCGTTGTTGCCGCCGTCCCACAAGATCACGTCCGCTTCCTTCTCCGCGGCCTCGAGGATCTTCCCGTAGTCGACGCCGGCGTACACAATCACACCGCGATCGATATGGGGTTCGTATTCCTCACGCTCCTCGATGGTGCACTCATGCACATCGAGGTCGTCATATGTAGCGAAACGCTGGACTGCCTGTTTGGCGAGGTCGCCATATGGCATCGGATGCCTAATCGCCACGACCTTCAGGCCTGCGTCAATCAACGCCTGGCTCACGTAACGAGTGGTCTGGCTCTTGCCGACGCCTGTGCGGACTGCGCAGATCGCAACTACCGGCGCCTTGGACTTGATCATGGTCGTGGTGGGCCCCATCATCCTGAAGTCTGCCCCCGCCGCGCCAACCATTGAAGCCTTGTGCATAATGTCCATGTGCGAAATGTCGCTGTATGCGAATACCACCTGCTCCACTCGGTGCTCATGGATGAGCTTGACAAGATCCTCCTCGGGGAAAATCGGTATCCCTTCCGGGTAAAGACCGCCGGCGAGCACTGCCGGGTACTTCCTTCCGGCAATATCGGGTATCTGGGTAGCTGTGAAAGCAACCACGTCGTACTTCTCATTGTCCCGGAAGTAGACATTGAAGTTGTGGAAGTCGCGCCCCGCTGCGCCCATGATTATGACCTTGATCCTCTTCAAAAAGCAACCCACCCTTTCTCTATTGTCAAGCACGAATGCTGCGCTCCGGCAGTGTACGTACGCTTATCGTACACACTTCGCAGCTTGACCATCCGTTTACGCCGCGTCAATCCCCTTGCCCAATACACACCAGTGCATTAATATGCACGACTGCATACTGCGCTTGTCACCTATTCTACTACCGAACACTCAATTCCTCCACAGGTACCTTGAAGCCAGAGAGGCGCCCTCGCGGGCGCCTCGTAGACCAACCAGACAACTCAATCAGGCTTCTCAGAGCGCTGCCGGCGGTTGGTGTGTCGCCGGCGGATTTGCGGGCGGCGCCATTACCGCGGCGTCAACGTCAACGTCGCTGTCCAGGTCATCCCGTGGGCTGTCGATGTCGCTGGCGCCGTATCGGGCGAGCGCCACCGCCAACACCTCGTCCATGTGCGCAACTTCAACGAAGGTGATGTCGGCCTGCACGTTCTCTGGAATCTCCTCCAGATCCTTGCGGTTATCTTCCGGGACGATGATCGTCGAAATCCCCGCCCTGTGCGCGGCGAGCACCTTCTCCTTGAGCCCGCCTACGGGCAGAACGCGCCCGCGCAGCGTTATCTCACCGGTCATGGCCACATCATGCCGGACTGACACACCTGAAAGGGCGGATGCCAGCGCGGTCGCCATGGTTATCCCGGCCGATGGGCCGTCTTTGGGGATGGCGCCTTCGGGGACGTGGATGTGCACGTCCATCTTCTC
>JAGVTS010000037.1 GCA_019136685.1 Bacillota bacterium
GGGATGAGGCTTGAAAGAGATCATGGAGTGTGTCGGCATGAGACTAAGGGATGCCAGGAAGCGTATGGGCGTTACCCAAGAGCAGGTGGCGCGCTTGCTCGGCGTCAAGCGATCGGAAGTAAGCTATTATGAGACCGGTCGTCGTCCGATAAGTCTTGGCAAACTGGCGCGGTTGGCTACCCTCTACGGTTATCCAGTGGATTACTTCCTAAGGACCGACGACCCCGACGTAGGTGAGGTTGCGGTAGCCTTTCGAGCCGAAGACTTGTCCGATGAGGATCTGGAGATTGTCGCCTGGGCAAAAGGGCTGATCGCCGACATAGCCGAACTCGATGCTGTGCTCAAGGGGCGTGTTCACTGATGTCGCGGCCGAACGCGGCGCAATTGGCCGCTCGGGTGAGGCGAGAATGGGGAGTGGGCGAAACACAGCCCGTAGATATCCTCAGCATTCTCTGGTCATGGGAGTGCATCTCGGTTATACGGACTCCATTCGGCGGATCTTCCAGGGCGTCGGGGTTGTTCGTGCGAAAGAACGATTCCGTACTGATAGTACTAAACAGCAGCAGGACACTGGGGCATCAGTTCTTCACGGCTGCCCACGAGCTGTACCACGTCAGGTTCAGTGAAGGGATGACCGGTCGTGTGTGCACGGCCATGCAGTTTTCGGAGAAGCAACCAGACGAAATGGATGCAGACAGATTCGCAACTCACCTCCTTCTCCCCAGGGCCGGCATTGATGCCATGCGTGCCAAGCATGCAACCGATGCGGAGCCGAGCTGGCCGACGATCCTCCGACTTGAACAGTACTTCAGAGTAAGCCACGAGGCCATGCTCTGGCGCCTTCTGGATGTGGGGTATTTCAGAAACCGCAAGCAGATGGAGGAGTACAAACGGGGCGTCATCAGGCAGGCGCGGACGCTCGGATATGATGCCCGCATCTACCGGCCAGACGGTGCGCACGAGGTTCTATCGAGTGTTCCTGAGAAGATTAGCGTGGCGCTTAGAGAAGGGCTCATAAGCCAGGGTTGGGCCGACGAACTTATCGACGCCATGGGCGTCGACCATCTAGATGCGGGGTGCGCTGACGATGACCAGCTGGATTGACTCAGACGCGCCGGTCTTCTTTGATACCGATTGCCTGGGGTGTTTCTTGTGGACGAGCAACTTGCTCGTGTTGCGTAGGCTGCTGGATGGGCGAATCCGGACACCCGAGGAAGTGGTAATCGAGATCATGCGCCGAAGGCCTAGATCATCAAGAGGATACAGCGTAGGCATGGCGCAGGGCGACCTTAGGCAGTTTGTCTCAACCGGGAAAGCCGCAGTCGTATGCATGGAGGTGGGAAGCAAGCAGCATGATGAGTTCCACCGGCTTGTGAAGGGCGAGTTCTGGGGCAAAAGACTCGGCAGGGGCGAGTCAGCCGCCCTGGCACATGCACGCTTTGCCCCAGGCATAGCGGCCAGTAACAATCGTGGAGACATCGTACCGTATTGCCGATCGTACGGCCTGCAGTGGATAACCACCACACGGATGATGGTCGATGCAGTATCATCCAACAGGCTGGCATTCGAGGAAGCCATGCATATGTGGGAGCGCATGGTGCAAGAAGAGAGACGAATGCCGTACCCTGATTTCCAAAGCGCTTGGGATGAAGAAGCTCGCCCTGAGGCGGAGACTGCTGCAACGCTTGACTGTCCATTGAGCGAAGAGTGACAGGAAGCATGCCGCTGAGTATCGCGGCAAGTTTACCTTGAGGGTGCCTCGATCCCTGCACAGAGCGTTGAGCGAGCCCAGCAGGATGGTGTTAGCCTGAAGCAGCTTGTGCTGTCGATGGTGTCTGCCGCCATCGGCGCGGACCTGGCACGACCCAATCCCATCTCTGGCGGCGCCGTCCATCTTCAGTACTCCCCGGCCAAGCGGCATCGAGCACGGGTGCTTGATCGTGAGCCGGAGTGAATATGGCGATCCTGCAAGTGCATTGTGCCATGGCGCCGCAGGAAACGACTATTGAAGGGCATGCCCAGCTCTAGCCCAGTTTCCGGATGGCTTCCAGCATCTTCGGCACGCCTGTGCTTGCATTCTCCCTGATGAAGGTGATCTCCCGCCATGAGGGAACGGCTACGTCTTTGGGGTCTACTACAAGGATAGGTACACCATAGGGAACGTACTGGACCAACGCCGCGGCTGGATAGACCACCAGGGAACTGCCGACTACCGCGAAAACGTCGGCGCTCTGAGCGATTTCCGCCGCCTCGGGCATTGCCGGCACGGCTTCTCCGAACCAGACTATGTGCGGCCTGAGCTGTGAACCCAGTTCGCAATGGTCTCCCCAGCTCAGCTCGGTTCCTTCTATGCCGTAGACCAAAGACGGGTCAGCTGTGGAACGCGCCTTCGTCAGCTCGCCGTGAAGGTGCAGGACCTTGGTGCTGCCTGCACGTTCATGGAGGTCGTCGATGTTCTGGGTGATGATGTGCACATTTAGCGTGTCTTCAGCTCTGGCGAGCGCCAAATGGGCAGTGTTGGGCTTGGCTTCGCAAAGATCCCTTCTGCGCTGGTTGTAGAAGCCGAGAACCAGTTCCGGATCACGGCGCCATCCTTCCGGGCTCGCCACCTCCATAATGTCGTGGTCATGCCAGAGCCCGTCTGAGTCGCGGAAAGTCCGTATTCCGCTCTCAGCACTGATCCCTGCGCCGGTAAGAACCACAAGCTTCTTCATAGGCCTAACATCATTCCCTTCCCCTTTGTCCAGTTATTCTGAAAACCGCGGGTTGCCTTAGCTTGTGTGCGCAGGACCCGAAAGCGACCCGCCGGCTCATTCGATTGGTTTGAAAGGGCCCCACTACCTATTATACCAGCAGGCCCCGGAAGCGACAGGATCGAGCGGTGGTCATCTCGTTGCCTCACGTAGTACGGTAGCCAAGATGGGCATTGATGCCGGCCGAGAAGCGTCTTGCACTAGTAGTGGAGTATGGCGCCAAATGCAACATGAATGTTGCGCATCCTGATGGCGGAGGGATGAGGCTTGAAAGAGATCATGGAGTGTGTCGGCATGAAACTAAGGGATGCCAGGGAGCGTATGGGCGTTGCCCAAGAGCAGGTGGCGCGCTTACTCGGCGTCAAGAGATCGGAAGAAGCGGCAAATGGCCCCCACCTCGCAAAGGCGGGGGCAACCGTACGTGATAGCGGGGAAACCATCTAGACGGGATTGCCTAGGCTATCGCCGATTCGCCCCGAAGGAACCAACGAAGTCCACATCCGAGGCGGGGCCCATCCACAATGCATGAACTCGGGGAAAGGACCCAATCATCATGGGTCGCAGTAATCGTCACCGAACCTGATAGACCGCTCTTGGACCACGTCCCGTCGTATTTGGTCACGATGCCGCCGGCAAATCCGGAAAAGGCGATCAAGGCACCGCCAATCGGATTGCCAACTTTATCGGTGACGCGGCCTGATACAGAGTAGGTAACGACTTCGGGCGAGCCGACGAAGTTCACACCTGAAGCGGGCCCATCTACAACGTGTGAACTCGGGGAGAAAGTCCAGCCATGCGCCTCCGCAGCAAGAGTGGTCGTGCCTGATAGGCCATCCCAAGCCCACGCCCCGTCGGCGCTTGTCATTGCGATGCCAGGGTGTCCACTAGCTTCGATCACTACGCACCTGATGGGATTGCCGAGATCGTCACAAACGCGTCCCGATGCAGAATAGGTGGGTACGGCGATGAAGTCCACATCGTTCGCTGAACGCCATATGGTCTTGGCAGATGGGGTGAAAACCCACCCTTGCCCCCCTGCCGGGGTAACCGTCACGATTCCCGTGAGCCCTCACTGGTTGTAGCCACGCTCGATGTACCATTAACCTGAACAATGATCCCGTCGAGGCCGCTGCCGTCACTTGCACGGGTTATGCGGCCGGCGATGTTATATGGCGCAAGACTGAGCGTGCCCGTACAACCCGCGAGTGATGCCATGAGCAGCTCGGCGTCTTGTTTGCGCAGCCGCCCGAGTTGTAGTTGGCAGGTGGAATGGTATAATCAAGAGACAATTGGCGGCGCGACGACACCGCCCACAGAGGCACAGGGAGGCGCCTGCCCGCCGTTTAGGAGGATCGCCAAGTGAGAATGAGCACTCGGAACAAGCTCCATCTGCTGTTTGTGTTGTTGCTGGCTATGATCGCGCTGCTAGTACCTTTCACATTCACCTCCGGCGCCGCGGGCTTGCCCGAGGCCTACCTTGGGCTCGCTGCTTTGGCGCAGCAGAAAGCCGATATCCTCGTGAATGTCTTTGGAGTCACCAGTGTTCAATACGCCGTAATATCCCAAGGCGAGACCATGCTCTCGGGCAGCGCTGGGGTATATAGCCGCACCGAGGATAAGCCCATCACGGCTGATACCATGTATGGGATCGGATCCACCAGCAAGATGTTCACCGCCGCCGCCGTTATGCTCCTGGTGGATCGGGGCCTGATAGATCTGGATGCTCCTATCACTACATACATCCCGGAATTCATCATGGCTGACCGGCGCTATACCCAAATCACCGTCCGTATGCTG
>JAGVTS010000107.1 GCA_019136685.1 Bacillota bacterium
CACCAAACCACGTAGAATCCGTATAGGTAGCTCGAAAAACCTAGTCGAAAACGAACAGGATGCCCCAGAGTGCATCAAGACCCCCTTCCGGTACTGGAATGTGGCGCCCAGCCCTATTCCTCCGCACCAGGTGGGCGCACATGCTATTCGGGCCCATACGCCCAGGAATGTCCATGGATGTGGGCAATGCATAGCGGTTTTCCATACGGTTGTGCCAATCCCTGCTCAGCGCCACTTTCGTAGCCTACGCCTTGCGTAAGGCCCCTTTGGAGGCGAAGTCCTGCGCCCAGGCCGACTAAGGTGTTCATTCCCGCATTGCTCGCCTATGCGGGTGGAGAGGTCGTTTTGACTACCGTACTACGTGAGGCAACGAATCAGATTTCGAGTACCCTTTTTGATGAGGCAACGAGGAAGGGGCAACGCCCGGGGTGCGTTTGAGGATTGTGACTCCTAAAGCCCGGTCGCCTTTCCGTCCCTCGGTATGCCCCTGTATCTACACTCGAGTCTACCCTCGGGCCTATCCTTGGGCCGTGCTGGTGGACGTGTGCCGCCCCGGCTGCTCCCCGACGACGGAAAGTCTCCCCATGAACCGTGAAGGCCCCCGCATAGGGGGCCTTCGTTAGCCAGGCATGGAAATGGACGGATGGAGACAGGGTAGACGAGACTAGAATTCCTCCTCGTCGTCGTCCTCGTCCTCGTCCTCATCGTCGTCGTAGTCGTAATCGTCCTCTTCGAACGCCTCAAGAGCCTCGATAACCCGCTCGTACTCCTCATCGTCCTCGATGTCGCTCAGGTACTCGTCGCCCTTCTCGTCGACTTCGTACTTCATGATGATGGCTTCCTCGCAGATCTCTTCTTCGTCTTCCTCGAAGCACTCTACGGGAATGAGCACAGCGTACTTGGCATCGTCAATCTCGATGATCTCGTCGATTGCGTAGTCGCGCTCCTTGCCATCTTCTTCTACGAGCGTAATGATGTTCTCCTCGTCTGGCATGCTGATCACTCCAATCTGGCCCTATTTGGTCTGCCAAGGCAATATGATATCCCCTCTGCAGCCTTCTGAGGCAAGTGCCTGCGGGCCGTGCCCGCACGAAACGCCAATCGTGGCAGTGGCGACGGGTCAGCCGCGCGACGCCGGGCTATCGAGGTAAGCCTGGAGTATGATCGCAGCGGCTGTTTTATCGACTACATCGCGCCGTCGTTTGCGCGACAGATCGGCCTCTATCAGGACTCGAGATGCCTGGGCAGTGCTGAGTCGCTCATCCCACGTCACGACCGGAACCGACACGAACTCGCGCAGTCGCCGGCAGAACTCCTCGACTTTCGCAGCGGCGGGACCGAGTGTACCGTTCATGTTCACTGGGAGGCCCACCACGATCTCGCCGGCGCCCACCTCCGACACCAGCTCGCCTACCCGGGCAATGTCACTGTGCCATCCTCTGCTGTGGATCACCGTGCGAGGCGAAGCTACCAGGCCCAGCTCGTCGCATACAGCAACGCCAATGCGGGCCTCTCCGACATCGAGCCCAATCCGAACCAAACTGTGCCCTCCTAGACCACCTTTATGCAGAAGTCCCTGCAATAAGCGACACAGTAGCCGCAGAGCACGCACTTGTTCGCGTCGACTTCCGCCCGATCGGCGCCCAGCTTGAGCGCCCCGTGCCTGCAGGACTTGACGCATGCTCCGCACTTCGAGCACCACTCTTCTATGAGCAGATGCTTTTCTCCTGCAAGGTATCGAAGGACTTCATCGGACACCTCCAGGCCCGACGCGATAGCAACATCTGCGTCCAGCTCATCGCAGCTCTTGACGCCAATCGCCATCGAGTGCACCGACTCGTGGGCCAGCACCCATCGTATGGCCTCGGGCGCCTCCCTAAATAGATGCCCACCTCCGAGGGGTTTCATGCTGTAAACACCGGCCCCACGGCGGCTAGCTGCCTGGATCGCATCGGCCATCTCAGCCGTGTTCCCATCTATTATACCAATCCCGCGCTTGTTGAAAATGGGGTGGACTACATCTATTTCTCGCATTTCCGAGACGGCCCTGACGACCTCAACCGTGTGAGTTGATACGCCCGCAGCGCGAATCAGACCTTCCTGTTTGGCATCAAGAAGGCACTGAATGGCATCGGCATGTCCTCTCAGTGTAAGGCGGCTTTCCTGCTCGTGCAAGCCGAAGATGTCGATGTAGTCCGTTCCCAGTTCCGCAAGCGCGCGCTCCAGGCTGCGGCGCATGCCGTCGTAGGTGTAGGCGTAACACCTCGAAGCGATCACAACTGACTCCCGCGGTATCCCCTGCATTGCTCGGCGCAGATGCCCGTAGGTTCCATACAGCTCGGCAGTATCGAAGAAGAAGACGCCCCTGTCGATAGCGTGCCGGATCAGCTCCGCTCCGCATTCTACCCCGATGTTCGCCTGAAGAGGACCCATGGTCAGTGTTCCCACGCAGAGTCGCGACACCCGTATCCCTGTACGGCCCAGTTCTGTGATATCCAAAGCCAATCACCTTCAGTCACTGCTCGGCGCCTCGCGCCGTCAGCTCGTCCGCGGCATACCCCAGCATGGCCAGTGTAGGCATCATCGCCAGCGTGGCGCAGGCTACTACGCCCGAGTCGTTCACCACCATCGCTGTAGCCGCTCCCGCAAGACCGCCCATCAGTGCGGCGTACAGGCCAAAATAGCCGCGCCTGAAACGCTGGAAGACGCCGCCGCGCGCGCCAGCTGCCATCGCCCCCAAGATCGCCAGGAACGCGATGAGCACCTGCGTCCAGGCTGTGTATCTCAGCAGGCGGATGTTCATAGCCAGCTTGCGCAGTACGATCGCCGCCAGCTGTCCGGAGCCTCCCGCGTGCTGCATCAATGTGCGCCACGCCCGTCCGATGTGAGACGACTTGGGGCTACTCGCGTCCAGCAGTATCAGCGCAACCGTGGCGCCCATTGCCGCGAGACACACACCGGCCAGCGCGACGGCGCGCGAGCGGGTCGGGCGAGCCGACAGCGGGGAGCGCCGGATAGCCATGGTTACGATGGCCACCGAGGTGACGGCGGCCGAGATCATGCCGCCGAAATTCGCCCCTATCGAAGGGTGCCCCAGTATGACCATGGCGGCCGCCGCTGCAGTTGCACTAACCCAGGGCGAACGCGATAACCCTGCTCCAGCCACCGCCGCCGAACCCACCAAAACACCCATGAGTTCATTGCCGATTCCATAGTACCTCGCCCCGAGAACCGCCGAATGGCCTAAGAGGCTCGTGGACGCGAGCCTTCCCCCAGTGAACGCATCTAGGGCGATCACGACGGCAGTCGCCCCGCTGAGGAGCACCACCGACCACATGGCCGAACCGGATATACGCACCATGAGGAGCGCCAGCGCTGCACACCCAACGATAAGCAGCACAGTAGACGCAACTGTGCCCCACACCCCGACTATAGGCCCCGTCAGCAGCACAAGAGGCGCGCTGCTTGCAGCAACGAGCAGCGCGCGCACTGGCTGCAGCATCCACCTGGGCGCACGGCAGTTCAGCACGATCACTCCCAGCAGGCCGAAGACTGCCGCTACAAGAAACCCGATGAACAGTCGAAGAACAGGTCCACGCGCCTGTGCCGCCAGGGTAAGCGTCTGCTCCATGAGCATCGCCAGCGCTACATGGTCCGTCAGTCCAACAGGCGTCTCTATCGCACCCGCCGGGCCCGGCTGCGCCACCGCCGCCTGCACCATCGCTGCGCCATCACATTCCCAGGCCGGATCGACACCCAATCCCGCAAGGATCGTCGGGGCCATATCCAGGCTGGTCACGAGTCCTGCCCGTCGTGTAGTGGGGCTCGTGAGCAGGCCGGCGCCATACGACCAGCCCGCGATGGCCACCGGCGCCAGCCCTGATACGGAGGATGGAGAAGTGAGAACGTATGCCAGCTGCTCGGAAGGCGGCCCCAGAAGTCTCTCCAGCTCTACCAGGAGCGCATCAAGGCGTTCGTAGCACAGTCCCAGCTGCAGGTCGTAAGCTCCGGACGACAGGTTCACCGCATACCTTCGCAGGCGGGCGAAATCCCCCATGTCCAGTATCAGAGCCTCGACGGGCGCCGCCGCTGCCGCTTCGGCCATGGCTCGGACATCGCACACTATTCCGAAGGGCGCACGCGGATCGCCGGCAACAGTACGCGCCCCCACATCCGACCAGGGCGCCACGGCGCGGGCATCCATGGCGACGAGCACGGCAGGCCGACACACCAGCGCTCGGTCGTCGGAATTGCCGATTGCGGCAGAGGCCATGCCGGCGCGCCTCAGCGACTCGCCCAGCAGGCCGGGCCGCCCCCTGTAGGATGACTCGGCGTTGGCCCGCTCCAGCTCGGGCCAGGCGATGCAGATTGCCGCCGTCGCCGGCAGCTTATCGTCTGCGCTGCCTTGTTCGCCCCAGGACGGCAGACGTCCCATCCGACGTAGATATATGTCGGCGGCAGTCTCTGCGTGGAAGCGCTCATTCAGGCCCAGCCCATATCCGGCCGACTCGGGCGC
>JAGVTS010000132.1 GCA_019136685.1 Bacillota bacterium
GCCGGTCCTATGACACCTTCAGTCTCCTGGCCGAGCGCCGTCAAGCCCACACTAATGCTATTTGGCGCCAACGTGCTGCCAAGCGACGGCACACTGCCGCCCTGCGCGCCTCCCTGTTCGGCGTCGACCAGTGGCCCGCCGGCGGCGCACAGGGCGCACAATGTAAGTGCCATAATGGCGATAACGCCAGCTCTGCGCCTCATCTGCGACCACCTCCAAGCAGCGACAGATCAGGCCGGGCAGCCTCCGCCAAATCCATGCTGATCAGCCATACCTGTACCGGGTCGAGAACAAGGCGGCTCATAGGTTTCTCATCGAGGCTTATTGCAAGCCCCGCCATGGGCGGTTCATCGCCTTCCTGTTCGGCCTGGCGCCGGCGCTCGGCGCTGTCGATCAACTCCTCGCCCGATTCGAGATTGCGCTGTGCCACGTCAGCACCGACATTCGCCGCTACAAGCCTGCCTGCAGCTCCAATCGCCTCCCTAGCATCCACGGCTCTTTCCGGGTCCTCTTCATAATCGGCGCGCGCATTCTCGAGTCCATCCGACGCCGAGCTCGCCATCAGCCTGAGACTCGCTCTGGTCTCTGCCTCACTGGTCTCCACTACGGTGGAGATCTCCCCCGCCTGCAGAGCCTCGAACCGATGCTGTCTCGCCTGTACAGCGGCCATGGCCTCGGGCGTAAGCGAGGTTCCTGCCTGTTGACCCGCTGCTTGGGTCATCGCGGCCGCCATGCCCAGTATCGACCGGATTTCGTCAGCGGAAGGAACATCCTCGCCCGCCGCCTGGGATGCCTGCAGTATCGGGTCTATGATGTCCCACATGTTGCCGCCCAGCAATCCCTCCATCATCTGCTGCATGTTCTCCTTCGACGAAGGCGCCGACTCAAAGGCAGTATCATCCCAGCCCTGTTCTGATTGAGCTTCACTCACGGCGGCGCTCATCATGGCCTGGGCAGCCTCCTGAGCGCTGGTAACGGCCAGTTCCTGCACACTGCCTGCCAGTGCCCGAGGCGCACCCTCGTCCTGTCCGGCCTGTCCCAGCAGGCTGAACGGGTATTCGTCGCGATCGCCCAGCGCATCGATGAGCCTGATTACGAGACCGCTCCAGTCACCCGGTACTGCC
Source organism: Bacillota bacterium (assembly GCA_019136685.1). GTDB lineage: Bacteria > Bacillota > DTU025 > DTU025 > DTU025 > UBA5389. The sequence continues at coordinate 1,125 of JAGVTS010000132.1, forward strand.
TCGGCCTGCCGGCGCACATCCCTCAGTACCGACTCGACATTCGCCGAAGTATAATCCTCGCCGGGCAGCACGGTAAATCCGATGCCGCTGTCCTTCCATGATTGCACTAGTTCTTCGAGGGACATGTATTTTCCAGCTACGAAGGCCCTCGCCAGAATGGGAATCTCGGCCTCGAACAGACCTGCCACAGGCATCTCCGCATCGTTCCAATCAAGCCCCATATCAGGCCGAAGGACGGGTATGCTGAGGGCTGCCATGATCTCCCGGATCACCGACTCAGCCTCTTCCGCAGTAGTCGCCCCGTGCAAAGCACGGGCCAGGCGCACCGCCTCGCCCTGAGGTGTTGCCCCTGTTGCCACAGCGTGTGAAAAGCCGCCTGTAACGAAGGCGCCCAGGGCAAGCAGGACTGCACACGTGAGTGCGATTCTTTGTGCCTTTTCGATCGAGCTACAACAAACCGTAGACGTGTGGGCCAAACACAGGTCACCTCCTAATGAATCAGCTATCCAACCTTCGTACCATCGGGAACAGGCTGATCGAGAGCCAGGAGCACGACGTCTCCCGGCTCCGGCATTCCCCCAAGCACCAGCACTTCCGATGCGAACCCCGCAATGCGCCGCGGCGGCATGTTCACGACTGCCGCCACCTGCCTGCCCACCAGGGCTTCCGGGGTGTAGCGCCGCGTGATCTGAGCACTCGAACGTCTGATCCCGAGTTCGCCTAAGTCGATGACGAGTCTTATGGCCGGCACACGCGCCTCCGGGAACGGCGTCGCCTCGACAATCGTGCCGATCCTGATGTCAAGCTTCTGGAAGTCGTCAAACGTAGCCATCGCTGTCAGTCCTCACCTTTCACGATCGTCGGGTTTTCTGTCGCCCAGCGCGGGTTATCATGGGGATAGTCGGGAAACCATGGTATGGTCTTGAGCTTACTCACTGCCGTCGCCCGGGCAAGCCAGGAGCCGACGGCCTCCTCCTTGCCAGGGCCCTCAAAAGACTGCATGTCGCCAAAGACGCTCAGAGACACCGGGACTGATTCCGGACAGGCCAGGGCATTAGGAACGCGCGAAAACGCCGGCGATGCTGCGTACTGCCCAGCGATGTAGTCGATGAGCAGATACTCGGCGGCGTACATCGGGAAGTAGTGTCCTCCAGTGGTCCAGATCTGCTCAGCCAAACACATCGATTCGCGAAATCGCAAAGCATTGTCCAAAACCATGATAATGTCGGAAAGCCCATTCATGAGTAGTGCCGGGCGAGGCACGAAATCCGGAACGTTGATCGGGTCGGCGATCTGAAGCGCGTCGATGAAGTCCTGCGGGTTCACCACATTCGCTCTAGCTGCTGCACGGAAGATGTCAAGAACATCCGTGCGCCCATGCTCGAGTATGTCTCCGACGCCTGAGCCTCCTACGACAAACACACCGTTTGCGAACCTAGGTTCAACCTTGAAGGCCAGTGAAGCAACGATCCCGCCAAGGCTGACTCCCGCTATAGAGATGGCATGCTGGTCAATATCGGGGCACGTGGCGAGCCAGTCCACAGCGCGACGGGTATCTACAACTGCGCGGCGCAGATTGTCGCTCACAGCGCCGGGCGGCCCGATGATGAGTTGCTGACCAGGTATGAGGGGGACGCCCTCTGTACGCCTGTGGTGGTACGGAAGGCTAGGGGTCATGACCGCGATGCCCCGCTTGGCGCAGAAGTCGGCTATACTCCAGAACTGGTATTCAGGCCGTGCAGGCCGACAAGGCAAGGAACTGCGGCCGACGTCGATTCTGTGGAACGGGGAACCATGAACCGCGCATACACAGTCTCACCTAGACTGCTGTACCTGACTTCGTACTCCCGATACCAAGGCGAGAACCCCAACAGAACCTCCACTGCCTCAAGAGACGCCTCCGCATCGTAAGAGTAGAAAGCCTCTACCTCGTCGCGCGAAAGCCCCACGGCGCCTGCGGGCGGGCCCGGCCAGGCAGCTAGGATGACGCAAAGCAAGATCAGAATTAGGACTGGTCTGCGCGGCATGGGTGCAATAGGCAATGTTGCAGGGCCCCCCCGATGAACACTGATAATATGCATCCTGGTCTCTGACAAAGAGACTCGAATCCGTCTACAGTCGCCAGGTTACCGCTCGGTCGCGCCTGACCCATCGAAGAACGCCTCTAGGTTCCTGGGCAGCTCGTATTCCTCCTCATCAGCAGGGCGCGCCGTCCGACCTCCGTACACCTCGCCTAGAATGGCGTTGATGATCAGTGCTTCGGGCGGCTCGGTGTACTCAGCACCTTCGTACACCCAGGCTCTGCAATCGACATCCGTTCCGCACAGATCCCCACATTGCTTACAGGGCGATTCCCTTGCCTCCGGCTGAATGTCTTTACCGTTGACGCGACACGGATCTTGTCAACCGCCTCAAGGAGATTTCTTTCTGCTCCCTGACACCTCACGCAAACGTTCAGGTCAAGATACAGAAAGTCGACTACTATCTTCTTATGCTGTCGGCTTGCCTGCGCTTGGGACCCACAACGCCGATCCTCAAACGACGTAGCGACGGCGAAAAGGCCCGAAATCACCTGCTGACGCCGAGGAAAAACAGCGCTATCGTACCGGGCCCGGAGTGGGCGCCTATGACCGGGTCAACGTAGTTTATCTGAACATCCCTTACGTTCAACCTCTCCCGCACGAGTCTCTCGACGTACTGGGCATCCTGGATGGAGTCGCCGTGGGATATGAACACCACCTGCTCCGTTGGGCTTGTGCAGGTCTTCTCCATCTCGTCTACGAGCGCCTCAAGCGACTTTCTCCTGCCCCGCACCTTGCCCACAGCCACCAGCTTGCCTTCATCGTCAACATGTAGCACCGGCTTGACTCCCAACATTGTGCCCACCAACGCGGTTGCGGCGGATATCCTCCCGCCTCTCTTAAGGTGGAATAGATCGTCGACGGTGAACCAGTGGCAAAGATGAAGCCGATTCTCCATAAGCCAGTCGTACACCTCATCTATGGACTTGCCGGAACGCCGCTGCTCTGCCGCATAGTAGACCAGTAGCCCCTCCCCCATCGACGCGGAAAGCGAATCAATAACGATTACCCTGCGCTCCGGGTAGGTGTCGCGCAAGGTCTCGGCTACCATCTCGGCTGCGTTATAACTCCCGCTCAGCGCAGACGAAAAGCCTATGTAGAGTACGTCGTTGCCCCTTTTCAGGATACCTTCGAATATGTCGCGGCAAGTAGACATGTCGATGAGGGAGGTGTCTACCATCTCTCCTTTTCTCATCCTGTCGTAGAACTGCTTGTAGTCGGTCTTCTGCCCTTGTACATAGCAGGGGAATTCCTCCCCGCCCACCCGCACCCGGAAGCTAAGGGACACGATGTGAATGCCGTATTCCTCAATCAGTTCGTCCGTGAGATCCGCGGATGAATCTGTCACTATCTCGTAGCCCATGTTATTCACTCCCTAACGTAGTCTTGCACCATTCGCCATTCCGATGCTTCTTCCTCTCTTGACACATCAATAGGAATCGTATATATTCCTAATTAGGAACTCTTCTTTATTGGAGGTGCGCGCACACATGGATGAAAACGAGCTCGAACAACGTCTCGAGCATTTCAAGGACGTGTGCAGGAACGAAGGCCTGAAACTGACGTACCAGCGCATAGTCATCTTCGAGGAAGTGGCCAAGTGGCGGGATCATCCGGATGCAGAGACTGTCTTCCGGGGGGTGCGCGATAGAGTTCCTACCGTATCTTTGGATACCGTCTACCGGACTCTGTGGATGCTCAACGCCATGGGCTTGATAACAACCGTGGGCCCGCCCCGGGAAAAGGTTCGGTTCGATGCGGACGTGTCGCCTCACCACCATTTCGTGTGCTCGAGGTGTGGCGCAGTGTACGATGTCCACTGTCCAAAGCTTGGTCCGCTCGATGCGCCCGACGAGATAGAAGGGGTTGGGCAAGTGGAGTCAGTCCGTCTGGAACTACGCGGGCTGTGCCGGCGATGCGCAGGGAATGTCTAGCCCAAACAATCGGCAGAGCCAACACAACGCACAGAGCATCGCTGAGGCATGCTCACGAAAGGAGAATGCACCTATGAGTGAAACCACGAATACCCCGTGCTGCCAGGAGATCGTACGTATTCCGCTCATCGGAGAAAAGGCTCCTAGCTTTGAGGCCGTGACTACGCAAGGCAAGATCTCGTTCCCCGACGACTACAAGGGCAAGTGGGTCATCCTGTTCAGTCACCCGGCCGATTTCACCCCGGTATGCACCACCGAGTTCATGACCTTCGCGTCGATGGAAGAGGAGTTTAAGTCGCTCAACTGCGAGCTGATCGGCCTGTCCATCGACAGCAACTTCAGCCACATCGCCTGGCTGCGGACGATCAAGGAGAAGATCAAGTTCCGCGACATGGAGAATGTGGAGGTCAAGTTCCCTCTCATCGCTGACCTCAAGATGGAAGTCGCCAAGAAGTACGGCATGGTCCAGCCGGCAGCCAGCGACACACAGGCCGTGCGCGCCGTCTTTTTCATCGATCCCGAGGGGACTATCCGCGCTCTGGTGTATTACCCACTCTCGAACGGACGCAACTTCGACGAGATCAAGCGTCTGCTCATTGCCATGCAGACCTCCGACAAGTTCAAGGTAGCCACCCCTGCCGACTGGCGCCCGGGCGAGAAGGTCATCGTGCCGCCGCCGGGATCGTGCGGGCAGGCCGCCGAGAGAGTTGCGGGCTCAGGCCATGGCTACGAGTGCCAGGACTGGTTCCTCTGTTTCAAGAATCTGCCTAAGTAGAGCGGAGCATATCGCATCAAGAGTAGAAACACAACACAGTGTACCGCCCGCGGACCGCGGCAGGATCTCCAGATCCGCCGCGGTGTTTTCGTACCGGCGTGTCACCCGGTTGCACTGGAGCCCTTGCGGACGCCTTCAGTCGAGGCCTCCGCTGAACAGAAGTCGGATCCGCCTGATTGACACTCGCGCCGCGACCACATGCGCCACGACTACTAGAACAGCCAACAGCCCCAGGCTCACAGCCCTTGCAGTCTCATCGGTCCAGCCTGAGAACCACCGGATCCGCGAATAGTAGGTGGGAAAAGCGAATACGGCCCCAAGCGCCACACTGCCTATCTGGCTCCCGAAAGTAACCAGAAGGGCTTTGCCCGGGTCCCTCTGCTTCTGGTTTCCGGTTGCCGATAGGCGCACGCTGAAGTTGGGCTTGATCGCGTCAGACATCACCGACAATGCACATATCACCGATAGCACGGCCAAGCCAACCGGGATCGACACGTACAGAGGATGCTGCGGCACTGATGTCACGAACGACAGTCCTGTAAAGAGAAGCACAAGCACCACAGCTCCCGGCGCTGTTGCGAAAGCGAGTTTCGCCGAGTAGTAGGTAGACGGCGGAATGGGCGCCGCCTTCATCAGCCACAGCCCTTCGCCGTCGAGGCTGATCGCCAGGCCCGCAAACTGCCCCGTTGACACAGCGGCCATCATCGTGAAGATGACCACGATCATGTCGCCGATGAGAGCCGGATTGCTCGCGCCTGAGATGTTGAACACGAAAAAGCCCGACGCCACTATCGACACAAGCACCCCATACCACAGCACTGGCTGGCGGAAGAGCATCGTGAGGTCTCTGGCGAAAATCGCCCATCCGGAACCTTGCAGTCTGTTGATGAATGTTCGGTCTGCATGGCGCGCAGATGACGCCCGGCCTCGCGCAGACGGAGCAGTCTCCCTAGCATGGGTCCAGCCGCCCACAAAAGCGCGAGCCGACAGTGCAATGGCGGCCCAGCCGATGAGCGCGGCAGCGGCCGCCAGCGGAACTAGCGAGGTCCAAACCGAATAGCCGTAGCCGGGCATGGTGAGCAGCGCTGTCTTTAGCATCCATACATGCGGCAACCACGCCGCCCTGCCAAGGTTGACGCCCTGCGCTATTCGTGAGCAGCGCTGTCTTTAGCATCCATACATGCGGCAACCACGCCGCCCTGCCAAGGTTGACGCCCTGCGCTATTCGAGCGATGTCCTCGAAGCTGAGCCCGTTGTTGCGCGACATCGCGGCGCTGAACGCCTGGGTCCCGGCGAATATAGCGAAGCCTATCACCAGCGAGCCAACTAAAATGACCTGACGCATCTTCGGGGACGGGATGTACCTCATGATCACCATTACGACCAGAGCCACGAAGGACGTGAACATCGCCGCCGCCAGCAGCTGCGACAGAAGGACAAGCACGTAAAAGGAGACTGGGGCATGCGACGCCGCCCCAAACCCGATCCATACAGGGTATAGAAACGGGAGAATGGAAAGTAGGTTAGTCACCAGCGACATGACGAGCTTGGCGCCTACCACGGCTCCGACGGGCGCAGGCGTGCCCAGCAGGAACTTCACGTCGCCTGCCTCGTACAGCGATTGATAGACTACAGATACGCCCGTCATGAACAGCATTATGAACACGGTCAGGGAAGCCGCCGACAGCAGGTTGACCCATATCAGCCTGGCGATATCGGGGTAATCGACCAACGCGGCATTCATGCCGGCAGCGAATTTGTAAACTCCCCTCCCTATGAAGATGGCTATGGCCAAAAGGATAGCGTATCCGCCCCAGCTTTTCAGGAGTTTTCGGATCTTGCTGCGGCGAGCGCCGGTGCCCACCGATCCGTTCAGGAACTGCCTGAACTCCGCCCCAAGTATGACAAGAGCCTTATCCACTGCTATCAGCCCTCCAGATACCGGGAGACTTCCGCATAGTCCGCTCCCCCGGTCAACTCGAGGAACAGGTCCTCCAGCGTGGCGCCTTCCACGCCGGACACAGCGCCCTTAGCCGCAGCGACAGCGCGAAGGTCGTCCATGGTGCCCACGGTGAGGAGCTTGCCCTTCTGTATGATGCCGATCCGGTCGCACATGCGCTCAGCAATCTCCAGCACGTGGGTGGTCATGAACACAGTCACGCCCTCGTGGGCCAGCTCGCGGAGGATGTCTTTGACCATGCGGGCGCTTCTGGGGTCGAGCCCTACAGTCGGTTCGTCCATGAAGAGTATCTTGGGCTCGTGAAGCAGCGCGGCCGCGATCACGACCTTCTGCCGCATCCCGTGGGAGAAGCCTCCGGTCTGCTCATGGGTTCTGTCGCTCAGTTCGAACATCTCCAGAAGCTGCTTGGCCCGGTGTTCGGCCCTTGCCCTATCCATGCCATAGAGGTTGGCCACGAACATAAGGAACTCCCATGCCGTCAGCTTCTCATACACGTTGGGCTGGTCAGGGACGTAGCCAACGATTGACTTCGCGCGCTCCGGTTCCCGCGCGACGTCAACCCCGCCCAGGCGCACAACGCCCGAAGTGGGGGCAGTGATACCGATGAGCATGTTGATGGTCGTGGTCTTCCCCGCCCCGTTCGGGCCCAGGAATCCGAAGATCTCACCCGCGTTCACCTGGAGATCCACATTATCGACGGCGAGCATATCCCCGTAACGTTTAGTCAAGCCCTGTGCAATAATCAAGGTCATCCCTCCAATGCATGGCATCATCCGGCAGACGCCCCGACGCCGGCACGTCCATGCCAGATCCATGCCAGATCCAT
>JAGVTS010000070.1 GCA_019136685.1 Bacillota bacterium
TATAACGTCAACAGACAGGGATTGCCTTTCTTCCAAGGGAAGAAGGAGTTCGGCCCCATCTATCCCGAGCCTGAAGTCTACTGTTCGAGCCCAGGCAAGATTGCCGAACCGGGTGCGATTCTGCTCTCAGTTCGTGCGCCAGTAGGCCCCACGAACATAGCTTTGGAGAGATGCTGCATTGGGAGGGGGCTTTGTGCTCTTCATCCCGGCCCCTGTCTGGAACAGATGTTCCTCTTTCACTACCTTCGCTCTCGACAGCAGTCGCTTTCAGGAGAAGGGACAGGCACTACGTTCACAGCCATATCAAAAGGAGTCATCGAGAACTACCCGGTTCCTGTTGCCCCTCTCGTCGAGCAGCGCGCCATTGTGTCCAAGATCGACGCGCTGTTCAGCGAGCTGGACAAGGGCATCGAGCAACTTCAGACTATCAAACAGCAGCTCAAGCAGTATCGCAAGGCGGTCCTCAAGGCTGCCTTCGAGGGTGAGCTCACCGCTGCATGGCGAGCTGAACAGCAGGCGGCAGGCACCCTGACCAGTGCTGACGATCTACTGGAGCGGATAGAGAAAGAACGCGAGGCGCGATATCAGCAGAGACTCGATGAGTGGAAGCAGGCGGTCGATGAATGGCAGGCCGATGGTGGCAGGGAGTCAGGACGGAGGAGGCCGTCGAAGCCATCTGTGCCCAAAGCCCTTAGTGACCTTACTGAGGCTGAACTAGGCAGTCTTTATGTGCTGCCCGGAGAGTGGCGATGGGTGAGACTAGGTCAGCTCTGCGAATCCGTGCGGAACGGAATATCTGATAAGCCCTCCGACTCACCTCCGGGCTTTCCGATTCTTCGCATTAGTGCCGTGAGGCCGATGTACGTGGATCTGAGTGAGGCGCGCTACCACGACCGACCAAGAGGTGAGGTAGAGACATTTCTCATACGGAACGGAGACTTGCTTTTCACACGCTACAACGGAAGCCTCCACTTGGTAGGTGTATGCGGGATGGTGCGTGGGTGCAATGCATCAATTCTTCATCCTGACAAGCTCATCCGAGTTGCTCTAGCAGCGCCATCTATCGTGTCGGCATTCGTCGAGCTGGCAGCGAATTCGGGTGTATCGCGAGACTTCGTCGTCTCGCGGGCTAGAACCACGGCAGGGCAGACGGGGATATCAGGTGAGGATGTCCGCAACATCCCTCTGCCTCTCCCTTCTCTTCCAGAGCTAGAGCGGATCGTTGACGAACTCTCATTCCGGCTGTCCATGCTTGACGAGCTAGAGAAGGCCGTAGATTACGCAACGAACCGCGCTGAGGCCCTTCGTCGCAGCATCCTTAGGAAGGCCTTTGAGGGCCGTCTGCTAAGCGAGGCTGAGTCGACTGATGTCCGCAATGATCCGGAATATGAGCCAGCCGATAAGCTGCTGGAACGCATCCGGGCCGCCGGAGGGACGGGCAAGCAGCCCTCAAGACCCGACCGTGCGCGCAAGAGAGCCCACCCCATGAGACCGAGCTGCCCGCGAGGCAACGCTTGCTTAGACTGGGAGTGAATCAGAATGACACCTACAAGCGCACTTGTAAACAAGGTCTGGAGTTTCTGCCACGTCCTTCGGGATGCCGGCCTGAGCTACGGCGACTACTTGGAGCAGCTTACCTACCTTATCTTTCTGAAGATGGCGCACGAGTATAGCCAGCCGCCCTACAACCGCAACCTGGGCATTCCCGAGGGCTACGACTGGCTGAGCCTGAACAGCAAGACCGGCGCCGAGCTTGAGAGTCACTATGTTCGCCTCCTGCGCGCGCTTGGCCAGGAGAAAGGGTTGCTCGGGCAGATCTTCATGAAGGCTCAGAATCACATCCAGGAGCCTGCTCATCTGGCCAGCCTGATTCACATGATCGACCAGGAGCAGTGGCTTGTGATGGAGGCGGACGTCAAAGGCGACATCTACGAGGGGTTGCTGGAGAAGAACGCCCAGGACACCAAGAGCGGCGCAGGGCAGTACTTCACTCCGCGTCCGCTGATCAAGGCGATGGTAGAATGCGTTCGCCCAGAACCAGACAAGACCATCTGCGACCCGGCCTGTGGAACGGGCGGTTTCTTCTTGGCATCGTACGACTTCATTACTGACCACGACAACTACCAGCTTGACCGTACCCAGAAGCAGGCGCTCAAGACCAGCACCTTCCATGGTACCGAGATCGTCGCCGCCACGCGTCGGCTGTGCCTGATGAATATGTACCTGCACAACATCGGCGAGATCGGTGGAGATGTCACCGTGTCTCTCGGTGACTCGTTGGCTGCAGATCCAGGCACGCGGTACGACTACGTCCTGACTAACCCTCCCTTCGGGAAGAGGAGTTCGATCACAGTAACGACAGAAGAAGGCGAGCAGGAGAGACAGACGTTCACGTACAACCGGCAGGACTTCTGGGTCACCACCAGCAACAAGCAGCTCAATTTCGTTCAGCACATACATACGGTTCTGAAGACGAACGGCCGGGCGGCTGTGGTCGTGCCAGACAACGTGCTCTTTGAGGGAGGAGCCGGTGAGACGGTGCGTAGGAAGCTGCTTGAGACTACCGATCTCCACACAATCCTGCGGTTGCCCACAGGCGTGTTCTATGCCCAGGGGGTAAAGGCGAACGTGATATTCTTCGACAACAAGCCTGCGGCGAAGGAACCGTGGACCAAGGAAGTCTGGTACTATGATCTCCGCACGAACTCCCATTTCACCCTGAAGACGAAGCCGCTGACCTTCGAGGATCTGGCGGACTTCGTGGAGTGCTACAAGCCCGGTGAAAGGCATAGGCGACAGTCAACATGGAGTGAGGAGAACCCTGAAGGCCGCTGGAGGAAGTTCACCTACGATGAGATCATCGCTAGGGACAAGACGAGCCTCGACATCCTCTGGCTCCGGGACAAGTCCCTGAGCGACCTTGACAACCTGCCCGAGCCTGAAGAGCTTGCCCAAGATATCATAGCTAACCTTCAGGCGGCATTGGCGAGTTTCGAAGAGATCGCCAACGGCCTTGAGGACTGACCTGGCCGCAGGGACATGCTCTCGGAATAGTCAGCTTCTCTCTTCCGTCATAGCATGAAGGACACAAAGACGGGTCTGCAGCAGTCCTGCGTCTAGTGACGCTTCGTTGACGCCGTCTTTAGCGTCAATGAGGTTGTGACGCTCGGGGAATAGGAACCCATCGCGTCACGACGAAAGACCCGCCAGGGAGACTGCTTTTCCCCCTTTCGTCGCGATGGGGGCAATTCCCCAAGCCCAACGTGAAAAAACGAAAATAAACCAGAAAATTCGCGCGCTGGAGCAGGAATGGCACATAGCGCGGCGAATACCGCGCCGAGGGTTCTGCGACGTCATGTTACGTTGGAAGGGCGGTAGTTCAGGTGAAGAAAGGTTTTGTTGTACTTCTTGGAGCTGCACTGCTAGTTGTCTTGGGTAGCTCGGCGGCGTTCGCGAAAGGCTTTGAGGTGGGCGCGAGTGTTCAGTATGGATCGCTGACGATTTATGACGCAGGGTGGGATGAGAGGCTCGTCAGTCAGGCGCCTACGGGGACCGTCTCGGCGAGCTACGAGGTCGTTCCACGGGTCAGAGTATCGGGTGAGTATACCTTTGGCGGCCTGTCCTTCGATGAGCCGAATGACCAAGACGTGACCGCCTACGGCTACCGGAACTTCAGGGTCGGAGGAACCTTCCAGGTCCTTAACAACGTGGATCTACTGACCGGATGGACATGGTTCAGGTCCAGCTATAAGGATGATGAAGGAGATGATATCACCAATACCGGCAGCGGGTTCAGGGTAGGCATTTCGGCGAACGTTCCAGTGACGGATCGCATCTCAGCCTCTGTCTGCTATGCTTTCCTTCCCTATGTGTATTCTGAGACCCTTAAGTCTTGGGACGAAGAGCCATGCGCTAACTACCTTGGGGCAGGGCACGAGCTCGAGGCCAAGTTGAGCTTAGCTTTCAGGGGCGGATTGGCTGCGTACGTGGGCTACCGAGCAGAGACCTATTCCGGCACCTATGACTACTGGGCAGACGATTACTACGATCTGGCCGGTTTCAGCGGTCTGCTTGCGGGCATTACTTACGGCTTCTAGGCCGGATGTGAATGACGTAGGAAGTAGCTAGACGGGGACGGCGGAGAGGTCAGCCGTCCCCGTCTAGCTACTAGCAGTCTTCCCGAGCCTGACAGAGGTAGCGCTATGGGTTCTCATCTAGCGATCGCCGGGATGACCTCGCTGGTGATCCACTGGCCCGAATGCGAGCCTTGCATTCCTCCTCCCGGCGCAACAAGCCTCCTGTTCTCACCTGTGAGCATGATACCATCGGGACTGGTTTCTCTGGGGTTACAGAGATTCACAAGCGAAAGCCCCGGGATTCATCCCGGGGATGAAGCGCTCCAGTCTCCGGCCTAGTCGTCGACCCCTTGCTTGCTTGTTGCCTTCCGATGGCGCATGTGG
>JAGVTS010000018.1 GCA_019136685.1 Bacillota bacterium
CTAGGCCAACGCATGAGGTGCGAGATCGCTGCTTCGCTGCTCCATGGGCCGAGGGTGCTGTTTCTGGACGAGCCTCCGATCGGGCTGGATGTAGTGGCCAAGCGCGCTATCCGGGCACTGATTCGCGAGATGAACCGGGAAGAGGGAATCACGGTCTTCCTCACGTCGCACGATGTGGGCGACATGGAGGAGCTTTGCAGGCGCGTGATGATCATAAACCATGGAGAGCTGATCCTTGATACATCGGTGTCGGCTTTGAGGCGCGACTACCTGCGCTTCAAGATCGTGCGCGTGAAACTGGCCGACCCCATCGACAGGCTTGAGATGGACGGGGTTGCCGTACTCAAACACAGGCAGGCAAACCTCAAGCTATCGGTGGATACTGATCTGACGTCTATCGATGAAGTGCTTGCCGGGTTAATGCGCCGTGCGCGGATAGTCGATATCACAATTGCCGACCCTCCCACTGAGCAGGTTATCGCCGACATCTACGGGCGTGGCGCGTCGGAAGTGTCGGCAGGAAGGCGGGAGCCGTGACTGCGATTGCGAAGTACTTCCACGTTGCCCGAGTAAGCATGCGGGCGCGTACTGCGTACCTGGCCGACTTCTTGCTGGGCTCGGTGTTCTATGCGCTGATCCTGTACGTGTTCGTGCAGCTGTGGTCGGTTCTTGGGCGCACGCGCGGCTTCGTCGTGGAGGGTTTCGGCTCCCGCGAACTGGTATGGTACCTAATGGCGAGCGAGGCCATCATGTTGGGGCGCGCCCGATTCGAGCAGGAGACTGATGAAGAGGTAAAGACCGGGGCTATAGCATACTGTCTTAACAAGCCCTACCATTACATCCTGTTCAAGCTGGCATCTTATTGGGGAGAGACCGTGCTCAAGATGGCGCTGAACATCGTGATCGGCTCGGCTGTGGCATTGGCCGCAGTGGGCCCCATTCCCGTCGATCCCGCGCATCTCTGCGCGGTGCTGCTATGTGCGGCACTGGCCCTAACGCTCAACTTCTTCATTGGTATGGCCATTAGCCTTTCTGCCTTCTGGGTGGAAGACACAGCCCCCTTCTTCTGGATATACAGCAAGGTACTCTTCGTCCTGGGCGGGCTGTTCGCTCCCATGGAGGTCTACCCGGACGCCCTGGCTCGGGCGGCGCGGGCGACTCCCTTCAACTATGTGCTGTATGCGCCGGCGCGCCTGTTCGTCCAGTTCGATATGGACTTCTTCCTGCACGCCGTGATGATGCAGGTAGTATGGCTCGCTGCCCTGGCTTTCTTGGTCATGGCGCTGTACCGGATGGGGGTGAGACGGCTTGATGTCAACGGTGGGTAGAGCGGCGGCTAGATCAGCGGACGGCGCGGTGCACAGAGCCGCGCGGACGGCAGGTTTCGTGTGGGAGCATTTCAAGTTCAACGTGGCGTCAGCCATGGAGTACCGGTGGAGTTTCATATCCCAGGTATCGTTCATGGTGTTGAACGACTTCCTGCTCCTGTTCTTCTGGTGGCTGATATTCGGGAAGGTACAGACCATCGACGGCTGGACCTTTTCCGATGTCATAACAATGCACGCGGTTCTGGCTACGTCGTATGGTCTGAGTGTGTCGGTGTTCGGCAATGTGAACCGCCTGGCTCGTATCATAGCCGAGGGGCAGCTCGACTACTACCTGTTACTGCCGCGCAACCCATTGCTGCATGCGCTTGTGAGCAGATCGGACCTTTCAGGCTTGGGCGACGTCGCCTTCGGCCTGGCGGCGTTCTGCCTGTTCACCCCGGTCACCCCCGGCAGGCTCGCTCTGTTTGTCATCGTATCGCTGGCCTCATGTGCTGTGTACACCTGTTTCGCGGTCATCGCGGGCAGCATCGCGTTTTTCATAGGAAACGCCCAGACCATAAGCCTGCAGTTGCTCGGGGCCTTGATCACATTCGGAGGATACCCCGGCTCAATCTTCAAAGGCCTGGTCCGGGCGGTGTTATACTCGGTCATACCTGTAGGCTTTGTCGTGTACGTGCCCGTATCGTTGCTTCGCAGCTTCAGCGTCGCCCATTTCGCAGGATTGCTGGCCTTCACGGCCGCGATCGTGTGGGCCGCCTCTGGGCTGTTCGGGGCCGGGTTGCGGCGCTACGAGTCGGGCAACCTGGTATCGGCCAGGATATGAGTGCACAGCAAACAGCCGGCTGACGATGCGCAACTACCGGCCGACGGTCAATGACAGTCAGCCGACGCGGCGGTCTCGGCTTCGATGCCGACGGCGGCTTTCGATATCATCGAGGCGGCCATCGAGATCGCGTAGGGGAGCTTTTCCGGGCGCCTGCCGCCTCCCTGGGCTATTTGGTGCGTGCCGCCTCCCTTGCCGTCGACTGCAGGCAGTACCTCGCGGAGGAGTTTGGCCATGTCGATAGACACATCGTGCGATTTTTCGAATACCACGTGCGCGGACTCGCCGTTGGATGAGCCCAGCAGGGCTACGGTGCTGGGGTGCTCGCAGATCTTGTGCGCCAACATCTTGAGATAGCCGATGTCGTGGCCATCGGTGGATGCCCATGATACCACACGTATGCCGGACGGCCCCGCTGGGTCGGCGCCATCGTACATGGCCGCAGCCTGATACTCGTACAGATCCCTCAGGGCATGTTCCAGCTGGCGCGCACTGTCGCGTAGCTGCATCTGCAGGCGACTTACCGATTCAGGCAGATCGCGCGCATGCACTGAAAGCATGGCGGCTGCCTCATACGCCACCTGATTCTTCCAACGATAGTCTGCGAGCGCGCGACGACCGCAAACGAACTCCACGCGCGTGATGCCACGGATACGTTCGGTGCGGGTGATTTTGATCAGGCCAACCTCGCCGGAGGCTCGAACGTGCGTGCCGCCGCACGGAGTAAGGTCGAAGCCATCGATGTCGACGAGGCGGATGTTCTCGGTCCTAGTTGGCAGCTTGCGCAGGCGCGACGGATCAATGGCGCCGCTCAGGGCATCGCGGTCCCAGAAAGTGGCCCTGACGGGCCTGTTTTGGAACACGACCTCGCACGCAAGGCGTTCGGCTGCAGCCCACTGGTCGTGACTTATCTCAGGAGCGTTGAGGTCTATCGTTACGTACTCGTCTCCCAGGTGGAAACCGACGGTTTCCATGCCAAACAGGCTCGCGAATGCGCCGGACAGTATGTGCTGCCCGCTATGCTGCTGGATATGGTCGAACCTGCGCTCGATGTCGATCCTACCCTGTGCAGGGCCGAGCGGGATTGCTGTGGAAGTAATATGGACAATGTCGTCGTCTCTTTCGATGACGTCGACCACGTCGGCCCCGGCCATAGTGCCGCGATCGGACGGCTGGCCCCCGGAGTTGGGGTAGAATGCGGTTACATCGGTGATAACCTCGTATAGAGGGGCTGAATGGGAGTTTCTGACGGCAGGCTCGCAGCGGAGAACCTGGCAAGCAAAATCCCGGAGGTAGGGGTCGTCGTAATACAGCCTCTTTGTAGGCACTGTTCGAATTCGCCTCCTCAAGCTCTTTTGGAGCCGCGGTTGCGCCTAAGTACTTCTACTGTGGAACAGGATTCCCTCTTACGAACAAGGGGTGGTTTTTTGTGACCCAAGGCTACTTGACCCTGCGCGGCACAGGACGCGCGGAGATCGTCGTCAAGAGGAGTAAGTTCATCGCCACGGCGTCGCCGGTCGCTGCCGAGGAAGACGCGCAGGGAACCGTGGATGAGGTCCGTCGGGAGTTCTGGGACGCCACCCATAATGTATATGCGTTCGTTGTCGGCGAACACAACGAAATAGCTCGCTCCAGCGACGATGGCGAGCCTTCCGGCACCGCCGGCCGACCCGTGCTCGAGGTCATCCGCCGCGAAGACGTTCATTACTGCGCGGTGGTGGTCACTCGTTACTTCGGCGGAACATTGCTCGGCGCGGGCGGTCTTGTCAGGGCCTACAGCGCCGCTGCCCGCGAAGGATTGTATGCTGCCGGCATCGCCCGTGCTCAGCCCATGCGCGAAGTGCTCTTTGTCATAGAATACCCAATGCTCGGCAAGGTTCAGAACCATCTGGCCGAGGCGGGCATTGACATCGTGAGCGTCGATTATACCGAGCGAGTGACCATGCGGGTCATGGTTCCCTCTGGCGCTGTTGACCTGTTCGCGAGGGCCATGACCGAGCTGCTATCCGGGGCCTTTGAGCCGCAGTTGGGCGAGGAACGCCTGGCGCTGGTCGATCCATAACCCGCCCCAACCTCTGTATGGAACGCGCCATTACCGACACGCCATTGCCGCGCCGCGACACGGTCCCTGCGATGAGCAATGCCGGGCTTCCATATATCAGGGCCCCGTACTTCTGATATATGCTTTCGAACACCGTCACGTCCGTAAGGCCCAGTTCGTCTTCTAAAGACAGAAACACTACCGTTTTGCCGCTTCTTGTGGGAGGCATGTGAGGACCCCCCCTCGGGCCAGGGCCGGCCGGAAGAACTCCATGGCGTGATGCGATACGCAAAATCCCAGGGCCGACATCTCGTGCCTGAACTTCTCCACTTCGGTGAAGTCGGGCATTTGGGATTCCACATGTGTTTCATACGCTTGGGGCGGTTCGAAGGTTCCCCCAAGCGTGGCCTGCCCCGATTCGCGGGCGGCGGCGCCGGCGGCGCGATGCACGGCGGCGTCGCCTGTCAGGCGCGCGATGCGCCAGGCTAGTGCCCGACGGTTGGGCTCCACTGAATCAAAAGCCCCGGCCAGCACGAGGTTTTGAACGATGTCGCGCGGGATGTCGACCCGATAGAGGAAGTCCGGCGCCGATCGGAAAGGCCCGCCCCCAGATCCGGTTTCCTCGCGGGCGGCGAGGATCCGGCGGATCGAGTCTTTGGATAT
>JAGVTS010000048.1 GCA_019136685.1 Bacillota bacterium
CAAGAGTGACTCGGCCACTTTGACCTGGGAACCTTCGTCGATCACCACTGCGTCGAACGGGCGCAATCCGGGTTGTGACTTGAACGCCTTGAGCATGGAGTACACGGTGCCGCCTACAACGCACTGCTCATTCCGCCCTATGAACCCCATCGCCCCGTCACGATCGATACAGTCAATGCCCTCGCAACCCTGGGTGTAGACAGGCCCGAGCTTTGCGAGCGGAGCATCATCCTGATCCATGCCGAGATCCTCCCGCAGCGAATTCGTCTTCCGCAGACAATTCTCGATAGTGGCATGGGTGAAGGCTGTGACCAATACGCGCATGGGTTGGCCGGCCCGGGCCGCTGCCTCCAGCAGTGTCAGGACTGCAAGGGCTAGGAAGTGTGTCTTCCCGGTGCCCGGAGGGCCCCACACAAGAGTAAGCTGGTTGTCGACGATGTGGTTGAGCGCGTCCAGCTGGCTGCGTGTAAAGCAATCCCGCCGTTCTCTGCGTTTTGATCTCCTTGCGGACAGGGCCCTTCAGAGCTGTCCTTGGCCCAAGAAGGGAGTGCGGCGACGTGAGCACAGTGGTGGCCGGGGCGGCACTGGCCGACTAGCTGTTCGATCTCTGGCGACGTTGTTACGAAAACACTCCCCCCGGCGGCGACTATGGGGATGGTAGTCCCCGCCCTTTCCCTTTCGAGGCGAGTAAGCGTGCGCGCATTGCGAGTACTCAGGTAGCTCATGACGCTTTCATGTCTGGTCACGAAGGCGAGTCTCGATAACACCGGGGCACTGAACTCGTCCGGCATGGGCATGCGGAATTTCGGCGGCCAAGCGAAGCGGAGTAGGCCTGCAGCGTATGTCAAACCCGATACAGGCTCGCGCTGCAGTGTCAACACCAGGCAAATGTTCTCGCCGCAGGGCATGGAAGGTGTGGCGCCGCCGGACGCCACGACCTCGTCCGTGGTCAAGGCTTCAACTGCCCATCCCAGTGTCTCCTCTTGCCCGCCCATGCCAACGTCCGCGGACCAGGCTACTTCAACTAGGAGTCCTGATGAAATGTTGATTGAACACACCATAACACGGCTAAGCGACATGCGCTTGACGGAGATGAGCGAAGCCTACTCATCCCAGAAGGAAAGGCCTAACATACACGAGTTGTCTTTCGACGAACGCTTCAGCATGCTGGTTGACAGGGAATCGGCTTGTGGGCATGACAGGCATCTGTTCCGCCTGCTCAAGGCGGCCAAGTTGCGCCTCCCGGCGGGCGTTGAAGACGCCAACTAAGCGATTGGCGTCTTACTGGGCGAGCGGCGGGTCTGGACCGCCTGATGGCTGCGGCCCGACGTCTTGGCGAGACAACCCTCATGGCGCACACCTCCCATACTCCGATTGTACAGCATCTTGCCCGTTAGTGCGTATCCTGAATCGATACGGCAAGGTATTCGGGGCTGCGGCTCTGAGGGCGGCTCTCAGGGAAGACGATACGATGTGGTACATGCAGACAGTCGGCAAGAGGCCTG
Source organism: Bacillota bacterium (assembly GCA_019136685.1). Taxonomy (GTDB): domain Bacteria; phylum Bacillota; class DTU025; order DTU025; family DTU025; genus UBA5389. The sequence continues at coordinate 1,506 of JAGVTS010000048.1, forward strand.
TTCACCCTCCTGAACTGGCCTCCAGTGTTTTCATCAGCTCCTCTACGCCCAGCATTGGGCTCGCAAGGACTCTGGGCCTGTGCTCGACAGGCACACGCTCTAGGGCAGTAGCCATCGACACTTGAGCCAGCACAACTACATCCGCCGAGTTTAGGGAATCCCGGATTTCCTCCAGCAGCGCCCGCATATAGCCCTCATAGTCTCCCTGGGCCGAAAGATGTGAAGCATCCGCGCACAGGCGCGGTTCGACGATGACCTCCTTGCCCTGGTCCGCCGCACACCGGTGGATTATTCGCGTGCTCGGCTCTATGGTGGTCGGGGCTGTAGCGATCAGACTGATGCGTCTGCCCAGGCTGACAGCATGCCTCGCCATTGCAGTATCGATATTCACTACCGGAATAGCGACAGTGCTTGCCGCAAGCTCCGATGCCTCTCTCACGCTTGAGCAGGCGTTCAGGACGGCTTGTGCTCCCAGTTGCTGGGCACAGGCGTAATAGCAGCATATTCGCTGGATGACCTGAGGCGTAACCCGTCCGGCCGCCGCGGTATCGCGCAGAAGGCTATCGTCCAACAAGTTCACAACCTGCGCATCCGGCGCGACCTTGCCGAAAATCTCGGAGATGGGCTTCAGTGTGGACTGAACAGTATGAAGGACTGCAACCTTGGCCCCCATATGCCTACCGCCATGACAGCAGGACCTTGCCTGCAGACCCGCTTCGAGCCGTATCCATGGCGCTAAGGAAGTCGTCCGGCCGGAAAACATGAGTGGAGACAGGTCGCGGATCCACAACGCCCGATTCTATGAGATTGGCCACCCTGTACCATGTGTCGTACATAACTCGCCCTGTGATTCCGTAGATTCGGAGTTCCTTGTATATGACGTCGTCTACCACGTTTATCTCCACTGGCCGAGACGGAAGCCCGGCGATGGACAGGCGTCCTCCCCGGGTAATGCTTGAGAGGGCTTGACGGAGAGCCGCAGGATTGCCGGACAACTCAATTGCCACGTCCACCCCGCAACCATGCGTGAGTTCCATGATGCGTTCGTCAGCGGCCCGATCTCTGGGATCGATCACGTGCGTGGCGCCGATCGTCGCCGCGAGGTCTCGTCGGTACTTGCCCACCTCGCTAGCCACTACCATGCCGGCGCCCGACGCCCGTGCGATTCCCACGGCATACAGGCCTATCGGCCCGCAGCCGAATACGGCTACCGATTTGCCCGCAAGGTCTTCGATCAATGTCGCATGGGCAGCCACTCCGAAGGGCTCGTATACGGTTCCAACATGAGGATCTGTGCCGGGGGGCAGGCGCCATGCACACGCCTGAGGCACCACCGCATACTCCGAGAACGCGCCCGGAGTATGCACTCCGAGAATCTTCATGTTCTGACATACATGCTGCAATCCGGTCCTGCACTGGTGACACTCTCCGCAAGGGATGTGAGTCTCGCCGGCGATCAGATCCCCTACATTGAGGCCTGTCACTCCCTCCCCAATTTGAACGACTCGACCGCAGAACTCATGCCCGAATACCATCGGCGTGTGGATTCTGGCCTGCGCCCATTCAGTCCAGTCGTATATGTGCAGGTCGGTTCCGCATATCGCTGTCGCCAGGATTTCTACGAGTACGCTGCCGCGAGTGACGCGTGGGATCGGGACCGATTGCATCACAGCGCCTGGGGCGGCCTCAGATTTCACTATTGCCCGCATCATTGACTTCATTTCAGTGTCACCTCGTCCACGCGAAATGCGCAGTGGCGTCCCGCACGGGGCGGGTTCTATTTCATCAACCCTATACTCACGAGTGTTTTCCTCAGCTGATCACGTTTCTCCTCCGAAAGACCTCTCAGGGGCCGCGCAGAGGGCCCGGCGTCGATGCCCATCAGGTTCAGTGCCTCCTTGACTACTCCAGGGAATGTGCCAAGCGCAAACCCACTCCTAAGTTGAGTCAGACGGTTCTGGGCGTCTAGCGCCCGCTTCATATCGCCTGCTTCGAAAGCTTCGCAGATCTCTGCCACTATTGCCGGCGCGACATTGGCCGTCGCTGCCACAGCGCCTGCGGCGCCGTAGGTGAGCGCAGCAAGGATCAAGTTGTCTCTCCCCATGAATACCTTGAACGTGTCTCTAGGTGTACGGCGGATGAACTCACCTGCCAGATTCAGGTCGCCGCTGCTATCCTTAACACCGATAACGTTGTCTATTGATGAAAGCCTGCTCACAGTATCAGGCGTAAAGCTAACGGCGGTTTTGGCAGGATTGTTATAAGCCAGCACGGGCAGTGTAGTAGACTCAGCGATCTCCTTGTAGTGCAAGTATAGCTCGTCCTGGCTGGGCCCTACGAACATGGGAGTGAGCACGGTGACTGCATCGGCGCCCATGGACTCAGCCATCTTCACCTCTTCGATAGCCGTTCGCGTAGTGATCGCGGCGGCTCCTGCGATGACCGGGATCCTTCAGCCGCATTCCTCCATTACTATCTCAAGGCTCCGTCTCTTCTGTGCCATATCGAAGGAGTAGAACTCGCCTGTAGTACCGTTTACAAACAGCCCATGCACGCCGCCGCCCATTACATGCCTGACAAGCGATCTGAGGCCGGCTTCGTTGAGTTCTTCAGTCTGGGTCATCGGCGTTACCAACGCCACTATCGCTCCATGTATATCGCGCACGCCGCATAGTACCCCCTTCTCAGTTCTAGTCCATGAAAGTGCCGCCGTTCACGTTTATCGCTTCTCCTACGATGAAGTCCGCCCCCTCTGAGCAGAGGAAGAGAATGGCGGACGCAACTTCCTCCGGCTTCCCTATCCGGCCGAGCGGAATCTTCCGCATCACCGAATCCCGGTATTCAGGAGTCCATTGGTCAGTCATGTCGGTCTCTATGGGTCCTGGGCATACCGCGTTCACA
>JAGVTS010000055.1 GCA_019136685.1 Bacillota bacterium
GGGGCCGACCGATGCCGCAACATCTGCAAAGGAACTGGCCGCCCTCAAACTGGATGACGCGAGGTCCGCGGCACTGCTCGAAGCCAGGAAGACCTACATTGGCGCCATCAAGACCATAAAGGCGCGACAGATCGCCGAAGACGAGCATAGATTGGCGAGGCTCGAGCTGACCATAGCGGAGAGGCGCTTTACGTCGGGGCTATCAGGCGAGCTCGAGGTGGAACAGGCCAGGATCAATCTTCTCGACGCCGAGCTTGCCCTGACGAAGGCGGAGACCGATGAGCGCTGGATGAGGAGGCGGCTTTCCGCCATGACGGGGCAGGACATGTCTGAGGCCGTGCTAGAGGACTTGCCCGACTCCCACCGGGCGGCGCCCGATCTCGAGGTACTGGTCTCGGCTGCTCGGCAGAATGATGTAGATTTTGCACAGGCAAGGGCCGATCTGGCCAGTGCCGTGCGGGCGCTCGAGTCGGCCCGAAGCTTGCTTCCATCGGTTCAGGTGGACGCTGAGACGACGGTCGGCGACTGGTCGCCGCGGTTCACAGTCAGCGCGAATTGGTCGATTTCTTTATCCAGATCGATGGAGATTGAGAAGGCCGCCATCAAGGTGGAGCAGCGGCAGCGGGCTCTGGACGAGGCCCTGAACTCAGTCAGCGATTCTGTTGCCAAGAACGTCGACTACCTTGCGATCGAAATCGCCTCCATGGAGAAATGGCGCAAGCAGCTGGAGGAGTCGGAGGAGTCTCACAGGAAGACGTTGGAATCTTACGAAGAGGGCGAAGTCCTTTTAGTCGATCTGGAACGCGCAAGGCTCAACTTGCAGAAGGCTCGCAACAACTACCTGGCCCACTGGGGAGCCGTGTGGGAAATGTGGTATACCCTGGTCGATCTGAGCATGCACGAGTGACAAGCCTATAACTACATGGAGGCGATTGAGATGAAGTCGAGGAATCCCTGGATGCTCATAGTTCTGTTGCTGCTTCCACTGCTTGTGTTGAGGGGACCCGGCGACGCCGCATTTGCCGCTGCGCCTGCAAGCGCGGCCAGGCGGCTTGAGATTAGCCTGGCTCAGTGCGTGGAGGGCTACATAGCCGGATCTGACGCAGTGCGAACGGCAGAGAAGAAAGCCGCAGACTCCGCGGAGGCGCACAAAAGGGCCGTGGCTGAGAAGAAAGCCGCTCTGTCGCTGGCGGAGCTGAAGATATCTGCCGAGGCTGCAGAGCTTGCGCTGGCCGAGGCCCGGAACAATGCGTCGCTCCTGGGAGTTCAGGCATACATAGGCCTTGCCCAGGCAGCGCGGGACGCCGAGAGCAAGCATGCCTCCCTCGCCGTGGCCGAGGAGAAGCTTAGAGTGCTGCGGCTGAGGCACCAGGCGGGTCTGATCACCAGCGATACCGTGCTGCAGCAGGAGAACGCGTACCTGTCTGCCAAGGACGCCGTGATCCGTGCGGACGACAGCCTGAGGCAGGCCAAGGACGATCTGTGCCGGGCCATGGCGGTTGATTTATATGAGGAGATAATCCTCACAACAGATGTTGCATCCCTTGCGGACGAGACGGTGACGTATGATGTCGCCGAGTGCACGGTCCTGGCGCGGGCAGCGAGTTCGTCGTACTTCTCGGCTGTGAAGTCGGAGGAACTGGCCGGGCAGAAGTACGAGGCGCTTCAGGATCCGATGATAGCCGCCAAAGCTGAACGCGCCTCGGCCGAAGAGGCTCTACGCGATGCGGCCGAGAAGCTGTCGAACGCGGAGAAGTCTCTGAACGATTCGGTTGCGAATGCCCTGACTCAGCTAGATTCGCTGATCCGGAGTCTACGCATGCAGGTTCTCTCTGCTCAGCTTGCCGACGCCAATCTGGATGTGGCGAGGATTAAGTTTGGATACGGCGAAATGCTCCAGTACGAACTGGACAGCGAAGTGAATTCGGTCGACCAAGCTCATGTTAGGGTGACCAAGGCCAAAGAAGACCTGTATGTTCAGGTACTCAAGATAGAGTCGATGATCGGGCGCGACGTGGCCGACATGCTATCTCAAGCGGGACTCAAGTAGCCAACCGCCGCAGGCGGCCGAGCGGACTACTGCTACAGAACGGGTGCATTGAGTTGGTGAAGATACTCCTGGCGGACGATGAACCCAGGATGAGGAGACTGGTGTCGGACTTTCTGAAACGAGAAGGCTATGAGCTGGTGGAAGCTGAAGACGGGCAGCAAGCGCTCGACCTCTTCTTCAGCGAGAAAGGTATTGGTCTGGTCATCTTGGACGTGATGATGCCTCGTCTCGACGGTTGGGTCGTGTGCAGGGAAATACGAAAGGCGTCCAACGTGCCCGTGATCATGCTCACAGCCAGAGGTGAGGAGAGCGATGAGCTGTTCGGGCTGGACATCGGAGCCGACGAGTACATCACCAAGCCATTCAGCCCCATGATACTGGTGGCCCGGGTCAAAGCCATTCTTAGGAGAGCCGGCGGCGATACTCGGCGCACCAGGCGGTTTGGGCGACTCGAAATCGATGGCGCCAGGCATCTGGCGAGCATAGACGGGGAGAGAGTCTACCTGAGCCCGAAGGAGTATGAACTGCTTGTCTACTTCGCGGACAATGAAGGGATGGCTCTCTCGAGGGAGCGGATTCTGAGCTCCGTATGGGACTACGACTACTTCGGCGACATAAGGACAGTCGACACCCACGTCAAGAGGCTTCGTGCGAAACTAGGCGATGCGGCAGAGTACATCCAGACTGTCCGGAGCGTCGGATACAGATTCGAGGCGCCCAAATGATCAAGTCGGTGAGAGGAAAGCTGTTTGCGGGGATAGTCGGCCTTATCGCGCTATTCGTCCTAGTGTCGTGGATCCTCAACTGGGGCATGCTCGATGAGTACTACCGCAGTGTCAAGCGGGGCTCCCTGGTCAACGCATATCTCAGGATACGTAAGCTGTATCAGGGAGATGCCGGGTCGCTTCTGCTGGAGCTGGAGACAATGGAGCGGCGCGAAGGATTCCATATTGTAGTAGTTGACCCCTGGCTCTCGGTCAAATACGATACCGTGCCCGACAGGCGCGCTCCCGCCGGGCCGATCTCCGACCGACTCCCACGCCCCGGCAGCGATCGATGGCTGACAGAGTTCATTGTGCGGACCGCGCGGGATATGGAAGGAGACTATGTTGTTCTTGAGGCGACTCCGGACGAGAGGCTGAGGACCGAGTTCATGAGCCTCGTAGGCCTCCTGTCAAATGGGGATTACCTCTTCCTGCGCACGCCGGTGCCTGCTATTCAGGAGAGCGCGGCTACTGCCAACCGTTTCTTTCTCATCAGCGGGTCGTTGATGATAGTCGTAGGCATCGTGTTCGCCTTCGTTTTTGCCGGGTGGTTCACACGACCCATTCTGGAGATGAAGGGCATCGCCCAGAAAATGGCGAGACTCGACTTCAGCAGCAAGTACACGGGCAGTAGCCATGATGAGATAGGCGCGCTGGGAGCGAGCATCAACCTAATGTCGGACCAGCTCGAGCGCTCCATCGGGGAGCTGGTGACGGCTAATGAGAAGCTTCTGGAAGACATCGAAAGAGAGCGCAGAATCGATGACATGCGAAAGGAGTTCATCGCCAACGTCTCCCATGAGCTCAAGACGCCTATTGCCATGATCCAGGGGTACGCGGAAGGGCTCAAGCTCAACGTGAATGAGGATGAGGAGAACAGGAACTTCTACTGTGACGTGATCACAGATGAGGCCGCCAGGATGAACAGGCTGGTCAGCCAGTTGCTCAGCCTTGCCAGGATCGAGTCCGGGAACGCGACTCCCGACATGATCTGCTTCGATATCGTGGAGATGGCCCGCAGGGTGCTCCGGAAGAGCCGCCTGGTGCTGGAGGAGCGCCGGATTGACGCATCGACCGAAGGTGAAGAGCAGTCGCTGGTCAGTGCCGATTACGACATGATTGAGCAGGTGCTTACCAACTACATTACAAACGCCGTAGACCATACGGCCGGTGACAACACGCTCAGAGTGCGGATCGACCATAGGTCCGACAAGGTAAGGGTGTCGGTGTTCAACAGTGGAGATCCGATACCGCTCGAGAGCGTCGACTCCATATGGACTAGTTTCTACAAGACCGACAAGGCTCGCACCAGAGAACACGGCGGGACCGGGCTCGGGCTGAGCATAGTCAAGGCCATTCAGGACGCTCACGGCAACGCATACGGGGCGGCCAACGTCGAAGGCGGAGTGGAGTTCTGGTTTGACGTGGACGCAGCGCCCGAAAGCGCCCGAAACTGACCTTGACATGGGTGTGCCGGGATAGTAATATTGCTAATGGACACCGCAGCGCGTTGTTCACGATGTGCCCGGGTGGCGGAATTGGCAGACGCGCACGTTTGAGGGGCGTGTGGTTTTACCGTACGAGTTCAAGTCTCGTCCCGGGCACCATTTTTCGGATGATTGTGGCCCGTGTGCGGCAGGCGGCAGCCGGCCGACGCACGGGCTTCCTTTGTCGCCAATTCGCACGCAGTCAAATCGCCACACTTCGGCCTGCTGAATAAGCTAGCATGTGAGACCCGCGCCCGCGCCCCGAACGGAGAACGCGGGCCGCCCAAGGAGTGGTGATCACTGTGAAGATCGGGCTTGCGCTGGGCTCGGGGGGCCTCCGCGGCGCTGCGCACATCGGGGTTATCGATGAGCTCGAAAAGGCCGGGGTGCATGCCGACATGGTAGCCGGCACCAGCTCGGGAAGTTTGATTGCGACTATGTACGCAAGCGGCATGACGCCTTCTGATATGGAAGACGCGGCCCTCGGCATTAAGGCTCGAGACATCCTGGACCCCATCGGCTACACTGCCTTCTTCCTGGTGGCGCCCGCCTTTCTGCTGCTGCTCGGCGCCAAATCGTACCTACCCAAGGGCATACTCCGCGGTCGGCGGTTCGAAGGCCTCCTGGCCTCATACTTCGGCAGGATGTCCATGAGCGATCTGAAGATGCCTTGCTCAGCCGTTTCGGTAGACATTCATACGGGCGAGAAGATAGTGTTCACATCGGAGAGCCCGGCACGCGCTGCCGCCTTCAAGGAGACGTTGTACTTCGACGCGCCCGTCGTGGATGCCGTGAGGGCGTCCTGTTCAATACCGGGCGTTTTTGAGTGGAAAGCCTGGGAAGGGCGATACCTTGTGGACGGCGCTGTTCGCGAGCCTGTGCCGGCGAGGATCCTGAAGGAACAGGGCTGCGACTACGTGATCGCGGTCGACTTGGGGTACACGGGGCAGGCCGACGCGGGGGTGCGCGAACTCCCGTCCATAATCACTCAATCTCTGGACATCCTGGGCGAGGAAGTGTCCGACTACGTGCTATACTACTATGCCAACACTATCATAAGGCCGCGTCTTTTCAACGTGGCCCTGACCGATACCTCGCGCATTCCGGAATGCATAGAGGAGGGGCGTAATGCCGCCAGGCAGGCCCTGCCTGATCTGCGCCGCAGCATTCGCCGGAGGGTCATGAGGCGCCTCGCAGCGATATAACGCACGCGTTCATCGGATATTGCCGCCGGCGCCTGAAGGAAGCCCTTGATGCGCCGGCGAATATACAACCGAATATACACTCCGGCTTAGGTCGGTCTCAACAGGGTCCGGGCCGCGAGTGTCCATTGTCAGTCGGGAAAGGGGACAAGTCATGGATACCAAGCAAGCGCTGATGCATCTTGCCGATGCGCGCGGCGTGACCGGGTATGAATCCCCTGCCTGGGACGTTGTGAACGGTCTCTTCGCCGACTTGGTCGACGAAATCAGGCGGGATCAGCTCGGCAGTGCGATCATGTGGAAGAGGGGGGCCGCCAAAGAGCCGCCTGCCAGAATTATGTTCGCGGCGCATCTGGACGAGATCGGCATGATTGTGTCGAAGATCGAGGATGAGGGTTTCCTGCGCATCTGGATGATGGGCGGAGTGGACCGTCGCATACTGCCGTCTATGGAGGTGACGGTGCACGGCCGCCGGGACCTTCCGGGCGTCATAGGCGCGATACCGCCTCACCTTCAGGATCCGTCCAAGAAGGACAAGTCCTGGAAGTGGGATGAGCTCTTGGTCGACTGCGGGATGCCCGCCGACAAGCTGCGCGAGTTTGTGCGAGTGGGCGATGTGATCAGCTTCGACCGTCAGGCGGTTGGGCTTGCCAATGACCGGATCGCCGGCAAGTCCATGGACGACCGCGCCGGTATTGCCGTCATGTATGAGGCAGCCCGCGAGCTGCAGAAACTCGCGCATGAGTGCGATGTGTACTTCGTGGCCACAGTGCAAGAGGAAGTAGGCTACGGCGGCGGCATCACCGGCACTTTCGGTGTAATGCCCGACATCGGCATCGCTATCGATGTGGGCCACGCCTCCATGCCCGGTCTCCCCGAGCACAAAGTGCTGAAGATGGGCGGAGGACCGGCCATCAGCTTTGGGCCCCATGTCCATCCGCACATCTTCCGGAAGCTCAAGGAGATCGCTGAGGATCGGGGCATCCCCCATCAGCTTGAGCCGGGCACCAACCCGCGCGGCACGGACGCCTATGCCATGCAGATGACCCGTTCGGGAGTGGCTACAGGGCTAATATCTGTGCCCCTGCGCTACATGCATACCTCAGTGGAGACGCTCGCCCTCGACGATGTGAAGAAGTCCGGGCAGCTCCTGGCGTATTTCGCCAGCGCAGTCGACTCCCGGTTCAGGGAGGGATTGACATGCTTCTAGCGAGGCTTTCGGAGGCAGCCGGGATTTCGGGTCAGGAAGCCGAAGTGCGCGCGCTCATACGCTCCGAGATTACGCCTTACGTTGACGAGATCAAGATAGACCCCATCGGTAACCTCATCGCGGTAAAGCGCGGGCGCAAGGGAAATAACCGCGTGATGCTGGCGGCCCACATGGACGAGGTCGGCCTCATGGTGGTTGGCATCGATTCCGACGGGCTTTTGCATGTGGAGGCTGCCGGCGGCGTCGACCCGCGGGTGCTCGTGTCCAAGCTCGTGTATGTGGGCGCCGACCGCCGCCCCGGGGTGATCGGGTCCAAGCCCATTCACCTTCTCAAAGCCGAGGACATGGACCGCGCCAACGACATGGACTCGCTCTATGTTGACATCGGCGCCAAGAACAAGGAGGACGCCGAGAAGCTCGTGAAGCTGGGCGACCAGATCGTCTTCGCCACCCGGTGCGAACCTTTGGGCGAAGGCTTTCTGAAGGGCAAGGCTATGGACGACAGGGTTGGCTGCTACGCCATTATCGAGGCGCTCAAGAAGCAGCATGACTTCGACCTTGTCGGCGCCTTCACGGTTCAGGAAGAGGTCGGCCTGCGCGGCGCGGGCGTGGCGGCGTATCAGGTTAAGCCCGATTTAGCGATCGTACTGGAGGGCACCACGGCCCATGACGTTACCGAGACGCCTGAACATGGATACTCCACTGTGCCCGGTCAGGGACCGGCGATAGTGTATCGCGATGCATCGTGGGTGGGCGATCGGCGAATCGTGGATCGCTTGATCGAAACGGCGGAGGCTGCCGGAGTTCCTTACCAGATCAAGCGCACCGTTACCGGCGGCACCGATGCCGGCAGGATAGGGCCCACGGAGTCGGGAGTTCCCGTGGCGGTCATGTCGATGCCGTGCCGATACATACATTCCCCCGTGTCGGTGATATGCGCTGATGATCTCAGCAACTACGTGAAGCTTGCCGGGTTGTTCCTCGACAGCCTTGACGAAAGGGGTCTTCCTGTATGAAAGATCTTGTGAAGAAGCTATCCGAAGCATTCGGCCCGTCAGGGTCGGAGGAGAGAATAAGGAGCATCATCAGGTCGGAAGTGGAACAGTATGCCGATGAGGTCCGCGTGGACGCCATGGGCAGCCTGATATGCCGAGTGGCGCCGAAAAACCCCGCCCCCGGCGTCGCGCCCAAGCGCATCATGGTGGATGCGCACATGGACGAGATCGGCATAGTGGTGTCGTACATAGACGAGAAAGGCTTCCTGCGATTCTCGCCTGTGGGCGGGCTCAGCCCACACGTGCTGCTGGGCCAGAAGGTGGTATTCGCAGACGGCACGGTGGGCGTGTTCGGCACTGAGAAACTCGACGACATAAAGGATCTTAGGTTCGACAAGATGTTCATCGATATCGGCGCGCGCGACCGGGCCGAAGCGCAGGCCAAGGTGCGGGTGGGCGACGCCGCCGCGATGGCGGCGAGCTTCGCCGACATGGGTGAGCGGGTCAGCGGCAAGGCCATGGATGATAGGATTGCGTGCGTAGTGTTGATCGAGGCCATGCGACGGGCGCGACCCGAGGTGCACGAAGTGTACTATGTATTCGCTGTTCAGGAGGAACTGGGGCTGCGTGGGGCCCGCACGGCGGCCTATGGGATCAACCCTGATGTGGGTATCGCGGTGGACGTCACCATCTGGGGCGACACTCCGGAGCACGCGCCGTTCAACGTGAGCTTGGGAGGCGGCGCCGCCATAAAGGCCAAGGACTCAAGCCTGATTGCGCACCCGGCGGTCAAGAATCTCATGATAGACGTGGCCGAGAAGAGCGGCATCCCATACCAGCTTGAGGTGCTGGAGAGGGGCGGCACCGATGCGGGAGCGATCGCGCTCACCCGAGAGGGAGTGCCGTCCGGAACCATCTCTGTTCCATGTAGGTACGTTCATACGCCGGCCGAGATGGTTGACATGGGCGACGTGGATGCCTGTGTCAGGCTGCTTGTGGCTATGGTCGAGGAGTTGGCATCGCCAGCCGGCGGTGGTATACTCTAGACGAATCAACAACTGCAAATCCGGAAGCTACGGAGGAATGTTAGTGAGCACCGATACCAGGAAAGAGACCAAACATGTAAAGACAATCATAGCCGCCGATCTCAAGGGCACCGCGGCCACCGGGGGCTGCCGGGAGTGCCAGACCTCCTGCCAGTCCGCGTGCAAGACCTCGTGCACCCTTGGGAACCAGGCGTGCAGGAAGTAGCTCGGCGCACGCTTTCCGAGCAGGGGCGCCCGTCTCCAACCGGGATACGCCGCAACTGGCACCGGTTCATGGCAGCGGGCGCCCGTCTCCTTTTGGACGTCCAGTCTGGCAGCCTGCATTCCATCGATGAGGCGGCGTGGGACGTTCTGGAGGCAATGGAGCAGGGTAAGGGCGTAAGCCGGATAGATGACGCCGACGATGTCGTAGCGGATCTGGATGTTCTGATCGAGGAGGGTACTCTGTCGTATCCTGACGACGCGGATCCGATGCCCAGCGTGCTTGGCCCGGGTGTTGTCAAGGCGATGTGCCTAAATGTGGCGCATGACTGCAACATGAGGTGTGGCTATTGCTTTGCCGGAACAGGGGGGTTCGGCGGGCAGCGTTCGCTCATGTCGGCGGAGGTGGGGCGCCGAGCGCTGGACCTGCTCTTCGATATCAGCGGACACGTCCGACACCTCGATGTCGACTTCTTCGGGGGCGAACCGCTGATGAACATTGACGCGGTAGCCGAAATCACCCGGCATGGGCGCGTGCTCGAGGCGCGCACCGGCAAGACTCTCAAGCTTACCCTCACGACGAACTGCTACGAGCTTTCGCCAAAGATAGACAAGTTCCTAAACGACAATGATATTGCCGCGGTCCTGAGCGTTGACGGGAGGCAGGCGGTCCATGACGGAGTGCGCCGGACCGCTGATAAGGGCCCAACTTTTGAACGAATTGTCCGCAACATGCTGCGTTTTGTCAACACTCGCCCTGATGGCGAGTACTACGCGCGCGGCACTTACACACGGCGCAATCCGGACTTCGTAGAAGACGTGCTCTTCCTGGCCGACATGGGTTTCACGAGCATATCATTTGAGCCGGTGGTGGCTGCGCCGTCCTCTCCGTACTCCATACGCGAGCAGGACTTGCCTCGTGTGTTCGACTCATACGACCGGCTGGTGACTGAGATGGCCGCGCGCCGCGCTGCCGGCCGCGAGTTCAGGTTCTTCCATTTCGATCTGGATGTCGCGCATGGCCCGTGCCTCGCCAAGCGCCTTCTGGGATGCGGCGCGGGGCGCGAGTACGTGGCGGTCACCCCCGATGGCGCGCTCTACCCGTGCCACCAGTTCGTGGGCAGGGAAGGGTTCGTCATGGGCAATGTGTGGGACGGGATCACGCGACCCGAGATAGGCGAGGCTTTCGCCGGCGCTCACATCTATGCCAAGAGCGCGTGTCGCGATTGCTGGGCAAGGTACCTGTGCTCAGGGGGATGCCACGCCAATGCGCACGAGATGAACGGCACTCTGATGACCCCATACTCCATCGGCTGCCTCATTACCCGCAAGCGACTGGAGGCGGCTCTGGCGTACGCGGCGTTGCAGGGATCCTCACCTGAATAACGAAAATCCGACCGCCCTGGGCAAACCAACATAGGATGGCCCGAAAAGCTGTTCCGTAGGGCACAGGAACCGACGCCCACGCGACCCCGCCGGCGGCCTGTGACAAAAGAGCGCCGGACCCGCATGATACGATCTCCTCGGCATCAGCCGAGGATCGTTTCATTCCGGGAGGTGTTTGTGTGCCGGATCTGGTGGACCTCACCGATGCTGAACTGGTTCAGGCATTCCGTGAAAGCAGGTCGGATCGTGCCTTCGAGCAACTGCTCGGAAGGTATGTGCGGCTCATCAAGTCGTGGACGAGGAAGTACTGGTGCGCTAATCGGATCGCTGACTATGACGACTTGGAGCAAGAGGCCCAAATTGCTTTTCTCGGCGCTGTCAACTCTTACGACCATGCACAATCGGGCTTTTTCGGTTTCGCACAGCTGTGCGTCACGCGGCGCCTTCAGAGCGTGGTGAAGTCGGCTAGGCGCCTTAAGAACTGCCCGCCTACTGGCATGCTCATCTTGTCGACCGGCTCGGGCGGGCCTGAAGGCGATGATCGTGACCCCCTGGAAACCGTGCCCAACCCCGCCGCCTGTGACCCTGTGAACCTCGCCGTGGCCAATGATGCAGCGCGTATGGTATGGAGGGTTGCTCGCTCAGCGCTTTCGGGGCTGGAGCTGGAAGCATTCAAGAGGCGAGCATGGGGCGCATCGTACCAGGAGGTCGCTGCTGAACTGGGAATCAGCCAGAAGAGTGTCGACAATGCGATTGTGCGTGCACGACGGAAGCTTCGCAGGCTCATGGAGGCCGAAGGCGAATCGCCGAGGGAAGAGGACGAAATCGCTTGATGTCGAATGCCATCATGGGTGATCAACGATCGAACTATCACACCTGTCTCATGATGAAGGCCCTGTGCTCGAAGCAGGCTTCCGAGCTCACAGGAGGATCCGGGCCATGCTGGCCATGCTCGAGGCCTCGGGGGGCAGCTGCTCAATCTCTGCGATAGCAGCCCAACTAGGCGTGTCGGCGCGCACTGTTTACCGCTACGTAAGCCAACTACAGATGGTCGGGTACGACATCAGGCTCGAGGGCGGCGAGGTGCGATCTCGGTCCGAAGCAGTGTCCGGGTCAGGGGCCGAGCCGCGAGGCGACCCCGCCTACCACATCGAGTCGTCCGAACCCGCCATGCGCCGCCTCGCCATTCTCTCTTTGCTCACGGGCGGGCCGGCGACGCTTGGCCGAATCGTGTCGTATCTGGCCGAACCAGTCCGGGCCCTTGCGGCCGATGAACGTACCATCAGGCGCGACCTTGAGCACTTGGAGTCAGCAGGCTACGTGGAGGCGCCGGGCGACGGCGACACCGGGTACTGCTTGAGCGGGGCTTTCATGCCGAGGTTCTCTCTTACCCTTAGCGAGCTGATCTCAGTGGTGCGCGCACTGGAGTCGGCCCCGGAGGCTGTGGCCGATCCACTTACTGCAGCCTCCATACGTAGCAAGCTATTTGCGGCCATGGCCCCTTGTGTTGACCGGGCCCACGCAATACGCCGGCGCAGGTACACCAAGGGGAGAGCCCGACGGTCTGACCCGGCCATCCTGGCAAGAGTGGATGCTCTGGAAGTCGCGTCGCTGGAGAACCGTGTGGTGCAGATGAGGTACACGGACCGGCGAGAAGGCCGCAGGAGTGCCCGCGAGGTTGAACCCCTTGGCCTTGTGTACTACTGGTTTCACGACATGTGGTACCTGGTGGCCACATGCTGTACGGCTCGCGAGATACGCCACTTCAGGGTCGACCGGATCAGCGGAATAGCCGTCACGAACAGGTTGTTCCAGTATCCTTCCAAGTTCGACCTTGCCTGCTACGCCTCGGGTATGTGGGGTGTGTACGCCGGGGAGCCGACGCGGGTGAAGGTGCATTTCTTCGACGAGATGAATGTGCTTGCGCGCCTGCGGGCGGAGATCGCCGACAGGCCCGGCGCCTGTCTGTCACAGGTAGATACGGATGTGTGGGAACTAGTCGACACTGTGGCGGGGTTGTCGGAGTTTCGCGTCTGGCTCAGGAGCTTTGGCAGTTCGGCGCTGGTGATTGAGCCCGAATGCCTGCGCATACAGCTGATTGAAAGCGCTATGCGCATGCGCTACATGTACAACACGGGCGACTGCGACATAGACGACGTGAAGCGCTCGAACGGGGGTGGCCTCGATGTCGACCGGAGATAACTGCCTGTCTGACGAGATGTTCAAGCGCGTGATTGCCATAGTCAATCTGCTGATGTCGGCGCCGGAAGGGCTCAGTGTGAGTGATATTGCCGGGTCTGTGGGCGCGGCGCACTCGATCGTTCGCCGCGACCTGCTCCGGTTGGCGGAATACGGTCGGGCTCCGCTCATGGTGGGCTCGGCATCTGATGAGGAGCCGGATGACGAGTGCGACGACGATTGGTTGGGCTCAGTTCAGGCCCGGGACTTTCGGGGCGAGGTGTGGAGCTTGGCATCGCGCGACTTCGCTTTCCCGGTAACCGGTCTATCGCCTCTCGAGGCCCATACGCTTCTGGAGATTCTCTCACGTGCCCAAGGCGCTGATCGTGTTCGGCAGCGACTGCAGGCGAGTCTGGCAAGTAGCGGCGCGCGCAGGCGCGTGGTAAAGGCGGGCCGGACAATCTACGGTGATGGCCAGGAGGAATCGAAGATCGACGCGCTCGGCGCCTACGTGGCAGAGCGGGCTTCGATCCGGTTAGTCTACATCGACCGGCATGGCCGACCTACCCAGCGCGATACGTGCCCGACCGCGCTGGTGTACGACTGGCGTACCTGTGCGTGGTATCTGTATGGCTATAACGGCCCAAGCGACGCCGGTGGAGGGTTCCGTCATTTCCGGGTGTCGCGCATCCAAAGTTTCGGGCCGGCTGCGGCCTTTGTTCCGGCGCCTGACGATAGCGTAGTAGAGGAACACGTGAGGTCGTGCTGGGGTGTGGAGTGCAGCTCGGCCCCGGTGAAGGTGGTCGTGCGTTTTTCCGACGACTTCAACGTGCTCGATCGACTGTACGCTGATACCGCCGACAGGCCTCAGGCCCAGTATGAGACGGAGCCTGACGGATCCGTGATCTACCGCGACATCATGCCCGGGTGTAATGAGTTCCGGGCATGGGTGGCCACTTTCGGCGAGTCGGCTGAGATTCTGGAGCCAGCCGTTCTCCGCCGCAGTATGGCGCTGGCTGTCCAGAGAGTGCTCAACAGGTACTCCGGATTGAGTTGAGCATTCAAAGAGAAGGGAAACGGCGCAACAAGGCGAACTATATAGCAGTCGCGGGCTGAGGCCGCCCCACGACTCATAGCGGGCCGGTATCGGCTGTAACGGCGAAATTCCGCGAAATCTGGTTGGCAGCTGCGTGGGGTTTCGTCTTTTGTTACAGTGTGTCGACACCTACCTCTGCTGGGAGGCTGCGCCGTGAGATTACTGAAAATTCTGCATACATCCGATATCCATCTTGACCATGTCCTCACAGACTACGGCAGGGACTGCCGGAATGTCCGCCGGGCCGAGCTGGTGTCGGCATTTGACTTCCTGGTAGATGAGGCCGTCCGCCAGGCCGCCGACATCATGCTGATAGCGGGCGACCTGCTTTCGGCCCGGTCCATCTCAGATTCCACTGCGTCCGCTGTACGCGAGGGTTTCCGCAGGCTCGCCCAAGCCTCGATTTTCGCCGCAGTGGTACCTGGAGAAGCTGAGGAAGTGCACTCCCTGGCCATGCTTCGCCAAGTGTGTAGTGAACCCAATGTGCACCTGTTTTCGGGCGAGGAGTGGTCGCGCGTTTCGCCTCTGGCCGGAGTCAGCGTATGGGGTTTGCGTACCACCTCGCGGAACTCGACTACCAATGCCCTGGGCAACCTGGTCATCGAAGGCCCAGGCATACACATCGGGCTCATGCACAGCACGTTCGCGGGCACGCCCGGCTTGGATTCCTCCATATCGCCGATCGTGCCGGCTGAGCTGTCGCAGTCCGGGCTAGATTACCTGGCTCTGGGCCACTACCACAATATGGTCAACAACTCGGTGGGCCGCGCCACCTGCTGGTATTCGGGCTCGCCGGTCCACCTCGGCTTCGATACTCGCGGGGAGCGCCACGCATTGATCGTTACTGTACGTGAAGACGGAGTACGTGTATACCCGATGAAGGTGCCCGGTCGTCCTCATAGGGTGGTGAACATTGAGGTCTCTGCGGCTCGCGCTAGGGAGCAGCTGTACGCGCGTCTCGCGCGTCTGGCCGGCTCCGAGCTTTGCCTCAGAGCAGAAATCGAGGGCGAGGTGGGGCCAGACGACGCGGGGCTAGCCGGTCAGGCTGAGCAAGACTTTCGGAGTAGGTTCTTTCATCTGACGGTGGCAGACCATACGACGGTGAGCTACCCGCCGTGGCGCTCCTCTGACTCCCGCAGTAGGCACTTGGACGAAGCGTTCTTCCGAGAAGCCGCCCGGTTGGCAGCAGAATCGGGCGCGCCACGAAGGCTGCCCGGAGTCATTGATCGCGCACTGAAGCTGGGACTGGGCGCCCTTGGGGAGGTGGACACCCTTGCTCGTCGAGAGACTGTCGTTCAAGGTCAAGGCCAGGCGGCGGGCGATCGACGCTGACCTGGCGCCAGGACTCTCCGTGGTATCGGTGAGCGATCCCGCTGTGGCCCGAGCGTTCATGTCCGCTCTGCGCTGGACGGATGATTGCGGTGGTGTTTTCTGGGCCGAACTGGCGCTGGTTGATGGCAGCGGCTCCCGGATCGCGTTGGCGCTTGAGCGAGGCGCTGACGGCCGGGCCGCTACTCGGGCCACAGACCCAAGCGCCGGCGCACTGATCAGCACACCGCGTCAGCCTATCATGGCGTTCGCGTTGTCGGCCAATGATGACGCACCCAGGCCACACCCTGATGGGCGCGAGGCCGTTCTCAGCCTGCCCCTGGCTTCGGTGCTGCCCGCGGCTGAAACCAGGCTCTGTACGGCCATCGCTGCCATGGATGATGTGATTGTCGCGGCTTGCACTGAGGGCGCAGAGGATTGCGATGCGGGTAGGCTAGTGCACCGCGCGCAATTGGAAGCCCGAGTCGACCAGGCCCACAGCTTGCGCGCGCGCCGAGCCGCGCTCGAGTCTAGGCTCTCGTGGCTCGTCGAGCGCGTGAACTTCATCGACAGTAGGCTGTCGTGCATCGAATCTTCCCTGATTGCGTGTGTCGAGCGTGACGACATTCAAGACTATATTGAGCGGCTCAAGGGGCTACTCAGGGAGTGTGGCCAGAGACTCTCCTCTGCAAAAGCAGCCAGAGAAATGCTCGAGGCGGCCTTGAGCCGTCGTGCCGCCTGCCCGGGCGATGATGGAGCATTCGAGCCGTCCGTAGCTGCCGAGGTGCGGTCGCTCGACGGATCCCTACGAGACCTGGAAAGAAAGGCTCAGGACTGCGAAGCTAGACTGTCGCGTGCAGCTGCTTGGGCAGCGCAGCTCAAGATCGAGCAGGCGTTGGTACACGACAAGATTCGCAAGACGAACAGCAGGCGCTGTTCTGAGCATGCAGCGTCGCAGGCCCGTTCGCTGACTGCCGTCATTTCCGATAGGGAAAAGGCGCTCGACAGTGTAGCTTCGCATATCGCGTCGGCTGACCGAGTGCTCATGCAGAGAAAAGTGGCAGAACGGCTGACTATCGGAGGCGCGGCGGTAGCGGCGCTATCGCTCGGGGCCATAATGCTGCCTCCCAGTGTGTGGCCATTGCCCACTGTTGCCGCTTCCGGAACCGGAGTGTCAATCCTTCTGGCATTGCTGGCAGCTGGCCTGCTGTCAGCGGTATATGGGATCCGCCGGGGAGTCGAGATCGAAGGACGTGCCGCGGCGCGGGCTGCCCTGGTCGAGGAGAGGGCCGCATTGGTCCGGCAACTCGCGTGGAACAGGCAGCAGCTGTCTTCACTGCTCGGCGGCCGCACACTGGAGGAGTATGTGGACGATTTGAACGAACGGCGCCGCCTGGAGCAGCGAAGGAACGCCATGGCTGACGAGATGAAGGAAGCCTTGGCCGATTCTACCCGCCTGCATAACGCGGCGGACCTGGTGCGCGTGAGTGCGGTTCGAGCTCGCGAGCGGCTGACCGAGATCCTGCGCCGGACGGGTTTCGCTTCAGCCTCGAGCTATCTCGATGCATATGAGCGCTACCGCCGGCTGGACTGGGCATTTCAGGATGCCCGGGCCAGGCTCGAATCCATCCTGGGCGGACTGACAGAGGCCGCCATCGAGATGGATATGGAGCTAGCCGCCGAGGAGATTGCTCAGGCCGAAGCCAACCGAGACGCGCTCTGCGATACCAGGGTAGACGGCCGCCTTGGGGAGCTTTCCGAGGAGTACGCGCTCAAGGCCGCGGAAAGGGAGCGCCTTACCAGTGAGCTTGCCTCATGTTCAGCTGAGATCGAGACGACAGAGAGTGAACTCGGCGCCATCGATGTGTGGGAAGCGGCTAGCGATGCAGCCGAGGCGGCTATTGCCGACGAGAGAGCGGCACTTGACAGGGCAGCTGCCGCATGCGCCCGCGAGCTTCTTCAGGATATGCTGGACGAACGCGCCCCGGAGGCCAGTGCAAGGTTGGCCGAGTCGGCCTCGGAGATCTTCCGTTTCATCACTGAAGCTCGCGACACGAGCGTGGCGTGTACGCTTGAGGAGGGGCAAGCGATCTTCTTCCTTGAGGGCGCCCGCAAGGCGGACGAGTGCATGCGCCTTCAGGCCCGACTCGCCATCGAACTGGCTATCAGGGAGCCGGCAGACCGACACGATGTCGCGCCTCTGGTTGTGGAGCACCTGGCGCCGATTGCCAACCCCGGCGGGCTTCTGGCTGCTCTGCGTCGAGTTTCGCTCACGCGCCAAGTGGTCCTGCTCGCCTCTGCGGGTGTTCTTCCCGAGTGTGCCCCTACCGACCATAAGATAAGCATTGCGTGAACAAATGGAGGGAATCGAGGTGATACGTTGAATTGCCATATTGTGCAGTCACACATGCTAACGGGGAGGCTTGACGGTTGATGAACCGCGTGAAGTCCTTCACTTGCGTCTCATGCCAGGCTCAATACAGCTCTCTTCCTTCCACATATGCATGTCCTGCGTGCGGCGGCATACTCGATGTTGTCTATGACTATGGCTCAATCGACGGCGGTCGCTTCGTGCTCGCTCTTGCCGATAACCCTGACAGGTCCATATGGCGATATGAAGAACTGCTGCCGGTAGCGCCGGGCGCCGCGCGTCCGAAGCTCAGAGTAGGCGGAACGCCCATCTACCGCGCGCCGAGGCTCGCAGAGGAGATCGGGCTTTCGGGCGTATTCATAAAAGACGATGGCGTCAACCCCACCGCTTCACTGAAAGACCGTGCGTCGGCTGTAGCGGTGGCCATGGCGCTCGAGGCCGGGGCCGCCACCATCAGCTGTTCCTCTACGGGCAACGCGGCATCGTCCTGCGCGGGCTGTGCGGCGTCAGTGGGCCTGCCTGCCGTGATATTCGTCCCTGAGCGTGCCCCGGCAGGGAAACTGGCGCAACTTCGCATATTCAACGCCGTTGTCATACGCGTGCGCGGCAGCTACAGGGATGCATTTCGCCTTTCGCGCGAGGCGATTGGGCGCTATGGATGGTACAACCGCAATGCCGCAATCAACCCGTACATGGTCGAAGGAAAGAAGACGGTATCTTTCGAGATATGCGAAGAGCTCGGTTCAGCCTTGCCCGATTGGGTTGCGGTATCTGTTGGAGATGGGTGTACCGTTGCAGGAGTATGGAAGGGCTTCCGAGAATTACATGACATTGGCGCAATATCTCGTACACCCAGGATCCTTGGCGTTCAGGCAGAGGGGTCCAACCCTATCACTGTGTCGTTCAGGACGGGCAGGCCCATGCAGCCCGGGCGGGAAGACACGATCGCCGATTCCATTGCAGTGGGCGAGCCTAGGAATCCGGTGAAGGCAGTGAACGCTGTACGCGACTCGGGCGGAACAATGATCGACGTGTCCGATGAGGAGATTCTCTCTGCGATGAGGCTGCTCGGTCGCACTACAGGGGTGTTTGGGGAACCGGCGGGCGTCGCGGGTCTGGCGGGGCTGGCGCGTGCTGTGCGCGAAGGCATAGTCGATTCGTCTGCCGGCGCCTGTGCGATAGTAACCGGCAACGGCCTAAAGGACATACAGGCGGGCATCCGCGCAGCCGGTGAGCCTATCACTATCCCACCGGACATTGCTCTTCTCGAGCGAGAGCTCGCGCGGGTCGCGCCCAGCGTTCTGTCGTGACGCACTGCGCCACTTGCGACACGAGCGGGGCTTGCTTGACGCGGGTCTTGACAGAGGTGTAGCACATGTATGACCTTGCAATACTGGGCGGCAATGTTGTGTCATCCGATTCACTCGAAGTTGCCGATGTTCTGATCAAGGACGGTATAGTCGCCCGAGTCCAGCCCGTCGAGGAAGGCGGCGGCACAGGAAGGGCCGGGGTCCGGGCTGAGCGAGAGGTAGATGCTCGCGGCATGCTGGTGATGCCGGGCGTGATCGACCCCCATGTCCACTTCGGGCTACGCTCCCGCGGCACAGTCACAGCTGATGACTTTGCGTCGGGCACTCGGTGCGCGGCTGCGGGCGGCGTGACCACCGTCATCGACTATGCGGATCACCTTCCCAACATGACGTTACTTCAATGCGCAAATGAGCGGCTTTCGGAGATCCGGCCGCAAGCTGCGGTGGACTATGCTGTTCACCAGAACCTTATCCGACTCGATCCGGACTCCGGCGATCAGCTGGCCGAGCTGCGCGGGGCCGGAATAGGCAGCGTAAAGGTCTTCACCACCTACAAAGACGTGGGCTACATGCTCAAGGGAGGCGACCTTGAGGCTCTGCTTCGCGAGGCGAAACGCCACGATGTGCTTGTCACTGTGCACGCCGAGGACGACGCTGTGCTCGAACGGGCCCGAACTCGGCTTGAGGCCGCAGGGCGCGTTTCCCCTGCGCACCACGGGGAATCGAGGCCGGCAGAGGCCGAGGAGCGGGCCGCTAGGCAGGTCATCGCAGCGGCCGAGGCCGCGGGCACGCCCGTCTATTTTGTGCATGTATCCACGCGCGGGGCTATAGAGGCTATTGCAGAGGCCAGGCGCGGGGGTCAGCCGGTGTTGGCTGAGACGTGCCCGCACTATCTCTTGCTCAACGAAGGCCGATACGCCGGCGCCGACGCCCGTCTGTTCATAATGAGCCCTCCTCTGCGCACTCCGGCAGATCAGGATGCGTTGTGGGGAGCAGTGGCCGCCGGCGACGTCGATACATTCTCCACCGATCACTGCGCGTTCACGCCCGGGCAAAAGGCTCTCGGGCGTTTTTGTTTCGACACCTTGCCCGGAATCCCCGGCGTGCAGACGCTCCTGCCTCTGGTATACACATACGGCGTGGCCGCCGGCATCATCACTGCCGGGCAGATGGTGAAGATGATGTGCGAAAATCCTGCGCGCCTATTCGGCCTATCTTGCAGGAAAGGCCGAATAGCGCCGGGGCTCGACGCCGACATCGTCTTGCTCGACACCGCGGCCCGGCACAGGTTATCCGGGGCCGAGCTGCTCTCGAAGGCCGGGTACACGCCGTACGAGGGGATGGAGGTTGCATGCGAGGTGAGGGAGGTATACCTCCGGGGGAACCTCGTCGCGGAACGGGGGAGGTTCTGCGGCGCATGTGGCGCGGGCGAGTTTGTGCGCGCTTCAGCTTGAGTAAGTTCAGCTCAAGCACATACCGTGTCAGGGGGGCGTTTCATGGAGGCTGTCAGGGTAAGGATCACCATCAATGGCGACGAATACGTCAGAACAGTGCCTACGTCCATGACACTGCTGCAGTTCGTCAGGGATGAGCTCGACTTAACCGGCACTAAGGAAGGTTGCGGCAAGGGAGAGTGCGGAGCCTGCACCGTGCTGCTTGACGGGGCTCCTGTCAATTCCTGCCTCATATTCGCGTACCAGTGCGCGGGGCGGAGCGTTATCACCATTGAGGGGCTCAGCCGTGACGGGGCGCTCCATCCGGTACAGGAGGCGTTCATGCGGCACGGCGCAGTACAGTGCGGTTTCTGCACACCGGGGATGATCATGTCGGCCATCGCTCTGCTTGCGTCGAATCCGCTTCCCACCCAGGCCCAGATACGCGAGGCCATATCGGGCAATCTGTGCCGCTGTACCGGCTACAAGGCCATCATCGAATCGATTGACGATGCAGCGCGACGAATGGCTGGGTGGGCAACCGCGCACGGCGCCGACGCGACCCAGGGATGAACGGGGCTAATGCGATGCCGCCTGTGGTGTCTGCGATAGTGCTGGCTGCCGGCGCATCTACCCGGATGGGTAGGCCCAAGCAGCTGCTGCCCTGGGGCGGCATGCCCATGGTGCGCCACGTGGCCGAGACGTTCGCAGCGTCCGTGGCCAGCGAAGTAGTAGTGGTGGTGGGGCGCCGAGCCGACGATGTGGCCCGGGCTGTGTTCGGTGACGAGCATGGTGTGCATCGGCAGGGGCATGGGCGGAAGCGCGAGGGGGATCAGGGCCGGGCGGCGCCTGTTCGAGTATGTGTGAACGCTGCGTGGGAAGGCGGAATGGCTACCTCGGTGGCGTGCGGTGTTAGGGCGGCGAGGGCCGACGCGGAAGCATTCCTGATCGCCCTGTCGGATCATCCGGCTGTAGGTGTTGACGTCATCAACGCGCTGATAGAGGCATTCGCGCAGAGGTCGCCCGCGGAGCGTGTCAGGGCTGTGATAGCGCCGGTGCACGATGGGCGGCGGGGCCACCCGGTGCTGCTCTCTGCCGGGCTCCGCGACGAGCTGGAGGCGTTGGGACCGGCGCGCACTCTCAGGGATATCGTGAATGCCAACACTGACCCGGTATGGAGCCTTGTCGAAGTCTCATCCGACGGTATCCGGATTGACCTTGATACTCCGTCCGACTACACCGAGGCGCTGTCGCGTATGCCCGAGTCTGCGTCTTGCATAGAGGAACCGGAGGGAAGTGCAACACATGGGGATTGACGTCTTGAGAGAGGCTGTTCGGGCGCTCGAGTCGGGCCGGCCCGCGGCATTGGTGACAGTCGTAGCCTCAGGCGGCATGACGCCGGCCAAACCCGGGTTCAAGATGCTGGTGCGCCCGGACGGGAAGACCACGGGCACCGTGGGCGGCGGCGCTCTGGAGGCCCAGGCGGTTCAGGCGGCGCTGGCGGCGATACGCTCCAGGGGCTCCACCCGCCTCCGCTTTTCCGAAGAATGCGGCGGCCTGGCTCAGCTGGGTATGGTGTGCGGAGGGGAGATCGAGCTGTTCGTGGACTACATGTCGCCCGGCCCGGAGGTATGGGTGTTCGGCGCGGGGCATGTGGGCCTGGCAGTAGGCGAGCTTGCGGCATTTACCGGGTTTCGAGTCACCTTGGTTGACGATCGGCCGGAGTACGCCGATGAGAAGCGTGCGCCGTGGGCTCATTCAATGATGGCCTGCGACTTTGTGGACGCCGCGTCGAAGGCGCCGGGTGGGGCCGACTCTTACGTTGTGATAGTCACTCGCGGCCACGCCTGGGATGCCCAAGTCCTGTACGAAATCCTCCGGCTGGAGCCGCGCCCGTACTACGTGGGCATGATGGGAAGCAAGCCCAAGGTCAAGAGCTGTTTTGACGGGCTTCGGGCCAAGGGCGTATCCGAGGAAGCGCTGGCTGTCGTGCATGCGCCCATCGGCCTTGCCATCGGGGGCGATTCGCCTCGTGAGATCGCCGTAAGCGTTGTAGCCGAAATGGTCGCGGCCAGAAACGGGCGCGATCCCAAGTGCTTGCAGGGAGGTGCGGGATATGGCGGCGCGTCAAACGCCTGATACTCTCGATATGCCGGTTCGCCTGTCCACCATGGAAGAGGTCGACCGTGGGCTAAAGCCGCATCAAGCTCTGGCTGAGGCCGGCAGATGCATTTTCTGCCACGATGCCCCGTGCGTCAAGGGCTGCCCGGTGGGAATCGATATCCCCGGGTTCATACGCCGCATATCGCAACGCAACATGGTCGGGGCGGCCCGCTTGATCAGGCAGGCCAATCCGCTTGGGGCCGTGTGCGCGCGGGTCTGTCCATCTGAGGCTCAGTGCGAGAAGGGATGCACCAGCGCAGGGCTGTCGGAGCCTGTGGCCATTGCCTGCCTGCAGCGGTATGCCATGGATCAGGAGATGGCTCGCGGGATTAGGCCGGTGGCGGCGGCCGAGCCCACCGGCAGGAAGGTAGCGGTGATCGGGGCGGGCCCTGCGGGGCTTGCTTGCAGCTTGGCGCTTAGGTCTGCAGGAGAGTCGGTTACCGTGTACGACAGTTCGCCTCAGCCGGGCGGCGTGATGCGGTATGGGATACCCTCCTACCGTCTGCCGCGAGAGGTGCTGAGCCGCGAGGTCGACTGGATCCTCAGCGCAGGCGTGCGGTTTGTGCCCAACACCGAGATCGGGCGGGACGTGGGCATGGCTGATCTGCTGCGTGAGTATGATGCGGTCTTCATCGGGGCGGGCCTCGGCGCACCCGCA
This sequence comes from Bacillota bacterium, assembly GCA_019136685.1. Lineage (GTDB taxonomy): Bacteria > Bacillota > DTU025 > DTU025 > DTU025 > UBA5389. The sequence goes on from JAGVTS010000055.1 coordinate 22,859, forward strand.
GTTCCCCGAATTCAGGGGGCCGGCACCGCTGGCGTGATCTCCGCCTATGCTTTCCTCCGGGCCGCAGGCGAACCGGACGGGAACGCGCGCGAGCAGGCCATGAGAGCGGTCATTGCGCAGCCTCTGGGCCGAGTGGTCGTGCTCGGCGGAGGCAATGTGGCCGTCGATGCGGCATGCACCGCGCTCCGGCTGGGAGCGGAGTCGGTCACCATAGCTTACCGGCGCACACGCGGCGAGATGCCGGCGTGGGCGGAGGAAATCGAGTTTGCCGAGGAAGAGGGCGTGAAGCTTGTCTTCCTGCTGTCGCCGGCGGAGGTGTTGCAGGCCGACGGCAAGGCCCGAGGCGTGCGAATGACCAGGATGAGATTGGCCGAGGATGACGCATCGGGTCGTCCGCGCCCGGCGCCGTCGGGCGAGCCCGATGAGACGATTGGCGCCGATACTGTGGTGCTTGCATTCGGGCAGGCGCCGAACGAATCTATATTGAGCTCTCTTCCGTCGCTCGCGCGTTCGGAATCCGGGATGATCGAAATAGACGTCGAGACCGGGGCGACGTCGGTTGCAGGGGTTTTTGCCGGCGGAGACGCTGTCAATGGAGGAACCACAGTGGTGCAGGCAGTGAGCGAGGGTCTTCGGGCAGCTGCGGGGATCCGAGCATATCTCGATTCAGTGACTCCCGCGCGCGACTGACTCTTGATCGGAATCATCTATTAATGGAGGGATCGGAGTGTCGGTGGATCTTTCTATCAAGTTCGCAGGGATCAAGTTCGAGAACCCGTTTACGCTGGCAGCCTCTCCATGCACTGACAATGCGGAGATGGTGGCTAGGGCATTTGACGCCGGATGGGCGGCAGCGGTGCTCAAGACTACATCGGTGGAAGAAGAGGTCGTCGAACTAGTCTACCCTATGATGGCCGGGCTCGATTTCGAAGACAAGAAAGTGATCGGCCTGCAGAACATCGACCTTATCTCGGAGCGCCACATCGACCAGGTGGAGAAGGACGTTCGAGAGCTGAAGAAGGCATACCCGGGCAAGGTGGTTGGGGCGAGCATTATGGGCCAGAAGAAGGAGCACTGGCAGACCCTGGTGCGAAGGCTCGAGGCCGCCGGCGTGGACTTCATCGAGTGCAGTTTCTCGTGCCCGCACGGCATGCCCGAGCGCGGCATGGGCTCCACTATCGGCCAGGACGCCGAACTCACGGAGCGCACGGCCAGATGGGTGAAAGAGGCCGCCACACGCGTGCCCGTGTCGATCAAAGTGACGCCTCTGGTGGCGGATCTGCCGCACATCGCCTGCGCGGTGCAAAAGTCCGGGGCGGACGCCATAACCGCCATCAACACGGTAAAATGCCTCATCGGAGTGGATATTGACAATTTCGTCCCCTATCCGGTTGTTGACGGCAAGTCTTCATACGGAGGTTACTCCGGCGCGGCCATCAAGCCCATCTCTTTGCGATGTGTGGCGGAGATAGCCAAGGCTGTGGACATGCCTATCTCGGCCACGGGCGGCATCACCACATGGCGCGACGCTGTGGAGTTTCTGCTGTGCGGCGCAAGAAACTTGCAAGTCTGCACCGCGGCGATGAAGCACGGGTTCAGGATCATTGAGGATCTCACCGATGGCTTGTCGGTCTATCTTGAGGACAAGGGCATGTCGGGAGTGGAGGAGCTTGTGGGACTGGCGCTTCCCAACATCGTGGAACACTCTCACCTTTCGCGGGAGTACAAGCCGGTGTCGAAGATCAACCTGGAGACGTGCGTCAAGTGCGACGTCTGCTACATTGCGTGCCAAGACGGCGGACACCAGGCAATTACCCTCGACGAGAAGCGGCTACCGCACGTAGATGAGGAGAAGTGCGTAGGTTGCGCCATGTGCGCCAGCGTCTGCCCGGTATTTGAGTGTATCCAGATGGCGCCCAGGTAGATCGCACATCGCTTCTTCGAGGGAGGTGAACGGAGCAGATGGACACCTTCAGAGCGCTTTCGGCGCGGTGCGCCCGTGAGGCTGTGGAGATGCTGGCGGCCGAGCCGGGGGCGGTACTGGCGGCGGGCTGCACCGACCTTCTGGTGAGGATGAAGGACGGGAAGGTTCGACCGTCCGCGGTGATCAGCATCGACCGCGCAGCCGACATGTGGCCAATTGAGGATACAGGCCGCACGCTGTGGGTGGGGGCGGGATGCACACATGCGGATATATCCCGTTCGCCGTTAGTGGCGGAAAAAGCGCCCCTGCTTGCGGCGGCAAGCGCTGCGGTAGGTTCTCCCCAGATCAGAAACAGGGGCACTTTGGGGGGCAATATCGCAACCGCGTCCCCGGCGGGCGACACGATTCCGGCGCTCGTCGCCATGGATGCCCGGATTGTGGTGGAGGGGCTCGCGGGGCAGCGGGCGATCGAGGTCGGCCAGTTCTTCCTAGGCCCGGGCAAGTCGGCGCTGGGGTCGAGTGAGGTAATCGTGGGGGTCGAGATCCCATGCGACGAGCCAGGCGATGTGTGGGCCTTCCGCAAGCTGGGCGGGCGGCGTGCCATGTCCATTGCCATCGCCAGTGTGGCTGTACATGCGCATCTTGAGCGAGGCGTACTGAGCCGCGTCGCGGTGGCGCTCGGGTCAGTAGCGCCTGTTGTGGTGCGCGCGCGCATGCTGGAGGCGGCGCTGGAAGGGCGGCGAGTCACGGCGGAACTGCTCGCAGAGGTGTGCCCTCTGGCCCAAGAGGCTGCCTCGCCGATAACCGACATACGTGGGTCGCGCGAATACAGGCTGGCCATGGTGGAGGCCCTGGCCTATCAAGCGCTCTACGCGGCCGTTTGGCCCGATGAGGTGAGCGAACCGCGTGCCAAATGGGAAGCTCAGGCGGGCGAGGCCCAGCGCGAGCATGAGTGCTGCCGCCATGGCCGGCCGGGCCCATCGCCGGCAGAGGCGTCGGATGCGGATGGGGCGCGAGGCCCGTGCCAATCTGCATCGGAGAGCCAGAAGGCGGAGACCTTGGGCGGCGACTCCGATTCGATTCGAGTGCATGTCGTCGTCTTCGGCGAACTCGCCTGCCGGGTGGAGAAGGCCGACATGACTCTGGATCTTCCGCGGGGGTCGACGGTGGCAGACCTGTACCGCCACATCGGGCTGGCCGACTCCAGCTACGTGATGGCGCTGGTCAACCATCGCCGTGAGTTCGACGATAAGCTTCTGTCCGACGGGGACGAGATCGCATTGATGCATCCCGTCGGCGGCGGATAGTGAGGGACGCGCCATGCAGGACTTCAAATGGGTGGGCAGATCTGTGATGCGGGTGGATGCACGCGGCAAGGTCACCGGCGAACAGAAGTACATGGGCGACCTGAAGTTCCCGAGGCTGGCCTACGGGCGCGTGCTAAGAAGCAAGTATCCTCACGCCTATATCAGATCGATCGATACGGCCGGGGCCGAGAACGCGCCGGGAGTGGTAAGAGTGCTTACCTGGCGCGACGTGGGAGGGCTCAACGGCTACGGAATAGCCATCCCCGATCAGCCCGTGTTGTGCCGCGACAAGGTCAGGTACATGGGCGACGCGGTGGCTCTGGTGATAGCGGAGAGCCCTGAACAGGCCGAGCAGGCGCTGGCGCTCATAGACGTGTACTATGAGGTCTTGCCTGTTGTGGACGATCCTGAGGCGGCTATGCTGCCCGATTCGCCCAAGGTACATGAATCGGGCAATGTGCACATGCAGACTCACGTCGCAAGCGGCGATGTCGAACAGTGGTTTGCTGCATCCGACGTGATCGTGGAAGGAACATATAGGCTGCCCCGGCAGATGCATGCCTTCATGGAACCGGAACAGGGAGTGGGAGTGCCGGGCCCCGACGGCGAGGTCACGGTGTACTGCGGAGCTCAACACCCATACCGTGATCAGATGCAGATATCGAGGGCGCTGGGCATCAAGCCTTCCAAGATTCGGGTAGTCACAAGCCCGACCGGCGGCGCGTTTGGAGGCAAGGACGAGATTACGCTCCAGATCCTGCTGGCCATGGGCGCCCTGGCGACCGGCCGCCCTGTGCAGATAGTGCTGTCGCGAGAGGAGTCAACGGTTGCCGGCTGGAAACGTCACCCAATGACCATCTACATGAAGACCGGAGCTCGGCGCGACGGCACACTCCTTGCGCATAAGGTACGCCTGGTGTCGGATACCGGGGCATACGCATCGCTGGGAGGGCCGGTGACCAACCTGGCCCTCGAAGGATGTACCGGCGTCTATCGAATACCGGCGATTGTAATGGACGGCTACTGTGTGTACACGAATAACGGCGTCGCCGGCGCCTTCCGCGGCTTCGGTCAGCTCCAGGCCAACTTCGCCATAGAACACCAGATGGACCGTCTGGCGTCGGAACTTGGAATCGATCCCGTCGAGATCAGGCTGCGAAACGCCCTGCGCCCCGGGGATCCGAACCCCTTGGGGCATGCCATGGTGGAGTCGGTAGGGGCAATCCCCACGATAGAGGCTGCTGCAAAGTGCGACATCTGGGTGAACCGCGAGGAGTACTGCAGGCAGTCGTCGGCGCCCTGGCGCAAGCGCGGAGTGGGTTTTGCCACTGAGATGCAGGGCACCGGCCTTGGAGTGGGGTTGCCCGACTACGGAGCCGCCCTCATTAGGCTGCTGGGCGACGGCAAGTGCACGGTGGGACTTTCATGCCCTGAAATCGGCCAGGGCAATTCCACGACATATGCTCAGATGGCTGCCGAAGTTCTTGAGGTGAATGTGCAAGATGTAGAGGTCTTCGTGGGCGACACAGGGCTTGGGCCCGATTCAGGATCGTGCACGGCGTCGCGGTCGGTGTACACGGGCGGGAACGCCATTTTCCGGGCGGCTACCGAGATGCGCGACAGACTGCGTGCCGAGGCGGCCAAAGCCTGGGGTTGCGACTCGGAGGAAGTTCGGTACTCAGGCGGCGTTTGCCGACGCGCTGATGGCACGGCCAGCGTCACTGTGCAGGAACTGGCGGCGCGGGCAAATGCCGAGGGGCGCGAGATCACGACGGACGGCGCATTCATTTGGCCGGTCTCCAAAGTGCGGGTACCTGGGGCAGTGGGGCTTCCGCACATCATCAACACATATATAACCCATGTTGCCCTGGTGGAAGTGGACGAGATGACCGGAGAGACCAGTGTCCTCAAGACCTTCGCGGCAATCGACTGTGGACGCGTCATTAACCCTCAAGGACTCCGAGGGCAGTCAGAGGGCGGAATGGTGATGGGGATGGGCTACGTCCTGATGGAAGACACGATAATCGAGGGAGGCAAGACGCTGACCCCGAACTTCAGCACTTACATCATCCCCACCAGCGTCGATGCACCCGATATGGACACTGTTACGTGCGAAGTGCTGGAGCCATCGGGGCCATACGGCGCCAAGGGGGTTGGCGAGGCGGTGATGGTGCCGATAGCGCCGGCGATAGCTATCGGGATCGACAGGGCCGTGGGCGCCAGAGTCACCCACGCGCCCGCCACAGGCGAGCGGGTGTACCATGCCATGCGCCAGGGCCGAGGCGAAGGGGAGGGGTCGACTGCATGAACTGCAAGGACCAGATGTGGCATCCAGTGGGCACGCGCGCGCCTCGTGTAGACGGCGCCGACAAGGTAACCGGGCGCGCACTATTCGGCGCCGACCTGACCTTCGACAACATGTTGTGGGGCCAGCCGGTGAGGACGCTGTATCCACATGCCAGGATAGTAGCTATCGATACGTCGAAAGCAGAGGCCATGCCCGGCGTTGTTCGGGTGCTCACTGCGGAGGATGTGCCGGGATCGAGGACTTTCGGCGTAGTAGTGCCGCACCAGCCCGTGTTGTGCTGGGATCGAGTCAGGTTCATGGGAGACGCCGTAGCTCTGGTGCTCGCCGAGTCGCGGGAGGCGGCGCAAGCGGCGGCGCATTCTGTACAGATGGAGTATGAGGAACTCCCGTCGGTTTTCGACCCGGAGGAGGCCATCCGGCCCGGGGCGCCCCAGCTTCACGATGAATACCCGGGGAACATCGCCGGCCATCACGTGGTGCGCAAGGGCGATGTAGAGCAAGGGTTTGCCCAGGCCGACGTGATCCTTGAGCGCGACTACACCACTCAACTGATTGAGCACGCATACATCGAGCCGGAGGCGGCGGCGGCTCTGCCCGGACCGGGCGGCGGCGTGACGGTGTATGGTTCCATCCAGAACCCTTTCTCATGCAGGCGGGCGGTTGCCGGGGTGCTTGGGCTGCCGCTGGCTAAGGTGAGGATAGTCCAGAGCCACATGGGGGGTTCGTTCGGGGGCAAAGACGAAGTGATGTCGGCCATGTGTGCGCGGGCAGCGCTTGGCGTGCAGCTAACCGGAAGGCCGGTCAAGATAGTCAATACCCGCGAGGAGTCTTTGGTGGAGTCCTACAAGCGCCATCCATACAAGATGCACTACAAGATCGGAGTGCGGCGCGACGGGCGCATCACGGCCATGGAAGTTCGCATGCTGGCCGATGCCGGCGGATATGCATCGCAGAGCCTGTTTGTGACATGGCGTTCCACTGTCCAGGCGACAGGGCCGTATGTGGTGGATAATGTGAAGACCGACATCTACGCGGCGTTCACCAACAATACCTATACAGGCGCGATGCGGGGCTTCGGCTCTCCGCAGGCGATTTTCGCCAATGAATCGCTCATGGACGAGGTTGCGCTTGAGCTCGGAATGGACCCTGTCCAGCTCAGGATGGTCAATGGCTTCGAGGGAGGATCAGTTACGGCCACAGGGCACAAGCTGGACGAGCATACGGTTTCGCTGAAGGAGGTAGTGCGCAAGGCCACGGAAGCGGCGGGCTGGGATGAAAAGCGCGCTCGACTTCAGACGGAGAACCAGGGCAGGGCGATCAAGCGCGGAATAGGCATGGCGTGCAGTTTCCGCGGGTGCGCTCTGGGGGCCGAGGGCGTAGACGCCGCAGCGGCCATAGTGTCGGTGCAGACGGACGGCTCGGTGCTGGTCCTTTCGGGGCTGGCCGAGAATGGGCAAGGCCTAAAGACCATATTCTCGCAGATAGCCGCCACAGAGCTCGGCGTGACGCTGGACCGCGTTGTCTTCATGGAGACCGACACGTCCACTGTGCCCGACAGCGGCCCTACGGTGGCGTCGCGCAGCACGATCATGGGCGGGAGCGCGGTGCGCATAGCCGCGCAAAAGGCGCGCGACGCGCTGTTTGAGGGAGCGGCGGCGAAGCTCGGGGTTGGCCCGGGGGAGCTTGCGGCTGCGAGTAACGAGGTATACGTGGCGAACGATCCTGCGCGGAGCATGCACTTCGACGACGCCGTGAAGATAGCGTGGAACGAAGGCCGGCTCATGGCCCAGTTCGGATGGTACGGCGCGCCGCATGTCAACTGGGATGAGCATACGGGGCAGGGGAAGGCTTACTTCACCTATGTCTATGCATGCCAGGTGGCGGAGGTTGCAGTCGACACTCAGACAGGACAGGTGATCGTGGAACGTGTCACGGCCGCTCACGATGTGGGCCGCGCTATCAACCCGCAGACGGTCGAAGGGCAGATATACGGCGGCGTCGCCATGAGCACTGGGTACGGCTTGCTTGAGGAAGTCGAGCTGAACGAGGGAGCCACGAGGACGCGCAATTTCGACGAATACCTGATACCCACGGCTATGGACGTGCCCGAGGTCAATGCGATTATCGTCGAGAATGCAGATCCTTACGGACCGTACGGGGCCAAGACGATAGGCGAGCCCACGTGCGAGCTAGGCGCCGCTGCCATTGCCAACGCCATCTTCCACGCTGTAGGCACAAGGGTGAGAGCGCTTCCAATGGACATGGAGAGAGTACTTCTAGGCCGAACGCTCAGGCCCATGCGGGGGCGAAGGGGGAGTGAGGCCCGGTGACCCAGATGGAAGTATACAGACCGTCATGTTTAGGCGACGCCCTGCGGTACATGTGGGAGTGCGCCCAGGGCGATGCCGCCAGGCCCATTGCAGGCGGGACCGACCTGATAGTATCGGCGAGGCACGCGGCGGAGGCAACGGCAGCAGGGCAGTCGCCTTGTCGGCGCGTGATCGATATATCCGGGTTGCCCGAGATATCGGGCATAAGAGCCGATGGCGACCGGGTGTGCATTGGCGCAGCGACTACGCACACTGAGATCGAGGAGTCGGGAGTGATCGCCCAAGCGGCGCTGTTTCTAGCCGAAGCGGCGGCAACTATCGGGTCTCGCCAGATCCGGAACAGAGCCACCATAGGCGGGAACATAATGAACGCCTCCCCTGCCGCCGACAGCCTTCCGCCCCTTGTGGCGCTTTCCGCAACGGCAACTCTGGCTTCGGTGCGCGGCAGACGTGCGATTCCCGTGATTGAGCTGGTAACCGGGCCGTACAGGACGGCCGCGGCCCCCGACGAGCTGCTCGTGGACGTGAGGTTTCGGGCGCTGGAGCCGAATGCCCGGTCGGTCTTCATAAAGGTGGGGCGGAGGCGCGCGCTTGCCATCTCCAGGCTCGCAGCTGCAGTTGCGGCGCTGTTTGACTCGGATGCGCAGATTCTGGATATTCGGATCTCAGCCGGCGCCGCCTTCCCGACGCCCTGCCGGATCGGCCAGGCTGAGCAGGTTATGCTGGGCAGGGAATACAGCGCCCGGCTTGCAGAGGAGGCGGGGCGCGAGGCGGCCCGGGCCATGGTGCGCGCGACTGGCGTTCGCTGGTCCACGGAGTACAAGGAACCTGTCCTTGCGGCCATCATCACCAGGGCGATCAGGCAGTGCGCAGCGAAGGAGGGGGTGGACGTATGGCCGGAGTAACAGGGACCGATGCTCTAGGCGTTCGCCACGAGCAAGAGGCGCAGTGCGGGTCGGGCCTGCGAGGCGCGGCCGTTACCGTAGAGGTGCGCATGAAGGTCAACGGGCATACCGTGACGGTCGACGCGCCGGGGGGCGAGCGCTTGCTCGACACGATCAGAGAGCGGCTGCGCTTGACCGGGACCAAGGAAGGCTGCGGGGTGGGCGAGTGCGGTGCATGCACTGTGATTCTGAATGGGCAGGCGGTCAATTCCTGCTTGGTATTGACGGCGCAGTGCGACGGGGCTGAGGTGGTAACAGTCGAAGGGCTGGCCGAGGATGGAGAAATGCACGCCCTGCAGCGGGCTTTCATAGAGCACGGCGCGGTGCAATGTGGGTTCTGCACTCCCGGCATGCTAATGTCGGCCAAGGCCCTGCTCGACGCGAACCCTCATCCTGACCGAGAAGAGATACGTCAGGCGATAGCGGGTAATCTGTGCAGGTGCACTGGCTACGAACAGATCGTGCAGGCTATCGAGTCAGTGGCGCGGCAGGCCTATCCATCGGAAGACCGGGGCTTGCGGAAAGATCACGGGGAAGGCGGGTGCGAAGCGGATGACGGATAAGGCTCCTGACCTCATCATTGGCAACGGTGTAGTCGTAACATGCGATTCGAAGTCGCAGGTGATCGACGACGGGGCAGTTGCTATCACAGGCGACCGAGTCACGGACGTGGGGCCTACACAGGACCTACGGCAGAGGTATCCCGGCGCGCGGTTTGAGGATGTGGGCGGACGCCTGGTGATGCCGGGGATGACATGCACGCACATGCACTTATACAGTACATTCGCCCGCGGCATGCAACTGGATGGCGAACCGGCGCGCAATTTCGGTCAGATACTGGAAAGGCTCTGGTGGCGGCTGGACCGGGCCCTTACGGAAGAGGACGTATGGATGAGCGCCATTATGCCTCTGATATGGTGCGTGCGCAATGGGACCACTACTATACTGGACCATCACTCCGGGCCTAACGCCATACCCGGTTCCCTGGACGTAATTGCGGATGCCGTGAACCGGGTGGGAATACGTGCATCGCTGGCGTACGAAGTGTCGGACAGGGATGGCGAGAATGCCCGGGATCAGGGCATTGCCGAGAACGTGCGCTTCATCGAGGCATGCAGGCGGAATCGCTCGCCGCTGCTCCGGGCCACATTCGGGTTACACGCATCGTTCACGCTGTCAGATGAGACTCTCAAGAAATGTGTGGACGCTCCGGGCGCCAGGGAAGCCGGCTTCCACATCCACACGGCCGAAGGCATAGAGGACCTGATTCAGAGCATCAGGCAGTACGGGCAGCCGGTCGTGAAGCGCCTCGATAAGATGGGACTGTGGAACGACAAGTCGCTGGCAGTGCACTGCGTGCACATCAGCCCTGAGGAGATCGAAATCCTAAAGGAGAGGGACGTGAACGTCGTCCACAACCCCGAATCCAACATGGGGAACGCTGTGGGCGCGGCGCCGGCGCTGGAGATGATCAAGCGCGGAGTGCGGGTGGGCCTTGGCACCGATGGCTACACGTACGACATGTTCGAAAGCATCAAGGTGGGCAACTTGATCCACAAGCACAAGGAGGCTAACCCTCAGGCTGCGTGGGCCGAGATCCCGCTGATGGCGTTCGCGAATAACTCCAAGATACTAGCTAAGTACTGGGACGTGCCTCTGGGCGTCCTCACCCCAGGCGCGTATGCCGACGTGATTGTTGTAAATTACTGGGCGCCTACGCCCATCACCGGCAGCAACTGGTACAGCCATGTGCTGTTTGGCCTGTCCGGCGGCATGGTTGATACCACAATGGTTGGAGGCAAGTTCCTGATGCGCCGGGGCGAGCTGCTTACCGTGAATGAGCAGGAAATGGCCGCTAAGTCGCGGGAGATGGCGCGCCGGGTGTGGGAACGAGCATAGCGGCGTCGATACACCAACATGCGGGTGCGGCAACGTGCCGAAGTGCCGATACGCCGATGCGGCGATGATGGACGGGTTATGGGAACCCGTCCATCATCGTCATAGTGCGCCCGAGGCTCCTTTCTGAGTCGGCTCTCTGATCTATCGTTTCGAACAGCCCTACACGTCCATGCCAGCGTGATGGCTGTTGACTCCCATCATATGGAACGGTATACTGGTCATGGAAGGAATCCATCAATAAAGGAGGACTTATCCATGAACAGCCATAATCAGGATACCGGTCCTGACGGTGTATCGACGCCATACCCCGGGAGCGTCGCCGTCTCTTTGCATCCTCCGCCTCGCGGTGTGAGAGAGGCTCTTGCCGCCCCGGGCGGCGCTGATCTCCCTTCTTTGGTCCCCGACAAAACCGAGAACGGTGTCGTCATGCTGTACCTGTGTCCCCTCTTGAGCGGCGCTGAGGGCGCCCATTCCCTTCGCCGCAATGGCCATCGCGCGAGCGCCGTTGGCGCTGCCTGGCCCAGGCTTGAGGCCGGCCGAGGCAAGCATGTGACGGACGAGAATGAGGCTGCCGTGGTCAGGCTTACCGCCACTGAGATTCACGTGATGAGGCTCCTGGCCGAAGGCAAGACCAATCGCGCCATCGCAAGGGAGATGTTCATCTCGATCAACACGGTCAAGACGCATGTCAGGGCCATATTCCAGAAGCTGGGAGTAAACACCAGAGGCTGCGCTGTCACCCGGGCTATCGTGACAGGGCTCATAGACTGGCCCGGTCTCCCAGGAACCTAAAATCACCCCTTTGGGTAATACCCGTAAAATGGCGTAGATGTTATGCTGTGGATGCAAGCGCGGTCGCGATGCGGCGATCTGGTCTCGGATGATACCTTTCACGGAAAAGGAGGTGGAAGCCGTGTTTCAAGTCACAGCAGGGCGAAAGCGCCGGATGAGCGTGTCGGTGAACAGCTTCTGTGTCAATTTCATCCTGTGGGGCTATCTCATCACCATCGGATAGCCGGCCGCTCGGGCTGGCGATCCCCGTAGACCTGGCTCTCAAGTTCTCTCGTTACCTAGCCGACGCCCTTGGCGAGTCGCCTAGAGGCGCTCTTGGCGCCGATGCTCTCCAACTGGTATCCCCACGTGTGGGGGTGAACCGTCCCACTTGGGCGTGCCGGAGCCAACCTCGGGCCTGGTTGGTTCCTCCCACGGCGAAGCCGGCGCCAACGCGAGGTGATAGAGATGTCCCTGCGCGTGTACAGGCGAACCGCGATTCTCGACTGAACAGAAAAGGAGGGGGGCGGCAGTCTGCAGAGTAGATGCAGGCGTTGGCTGCTCTGATCATGGCATGGACGTGCGATCGCTAGACCCGACTACCGAATACGCAATGGCTCCCGGCGTGAGGTTGGTTGCTGCCGACGATGGCTACATTATCATGGACCCGGAAGACGGGGTATGGGTCAAACTGCTGCAGCCGGCAGGAGCAGTGCTGGAACGGGTGCTGGATACCAACATCGAGCAGGTGATCGATGTCGTGGGCAGGGAATACGGTGGCGACACCCTGTGTGAGCTTGTGGAGCTGCTCGAGGAATTGCGAGCCGAAGGCCTGTTGATCCGCACCAAGCTTGTGACGCGGAGGACTCGCGACAAGGCCTCGGGCACTAGATGCAGGCGCCCTCGCACCGACACACAGAGGGTCTTCCTAGTCGTTACCGACAGATGCAACCTGGAGTGCTCTACATGCTATCGGGAGGCAGGCCGTGACGACGCGCCAACCTGGCAAGTTGAACGCACGATATCCAGGGCTGCCAATCTGCACTTAGGCGAAATGACCATTACAGGCGGTGAACCCGCCCTTCGTCGCGATCTGCCGGATCTACTCTATGCGGCCCAAGGAGCAGTTCTCGATGTTACGTTGGCGACTAATGGCACTCTCATTACGCCGGAGCTTGCCGATGCCATCGCCGAGATCGGCGTGCGCGTGCAGGTGAGCCTGGAATCGCCTGACGAAGGTGAACACGATCTCATCAGAGGGCAGGGTTCGTTCAAGGCTGCCTGCCGGGGCCTGGAGCTTCTGGCCGAAGCGGGAGTATCCGGTATCGAAGTAGTCTCCACACTGCTGGATCCAGCGGCGTTTTCGCCCGACGACATGATAGCATTTGCTGCGCAGTACGGGGCTACCTTCCACTCCAGTCTCTTTCAGGAAGTGGGTCGCGGCGGATGCGGCGTCAGGAGACCTGCGGCAGATCCCGCTTCGCTCGCCCGATCAATGCTGCAATACCTGATGCGCCGAGCGGAGGAGGGATCGATTCCGGAAAACGCGCCGTTTGCCGAGGTCGTCGGCATGGCTCCACGGCTGGGATGTGGAGCAGGAAACAGCGTGGTGGCCCTGTCAGGGGCCGGCGATGCCTATCCATGCCACCTGCTGATGTTGCCGGAGTTCAGGGCCGATCTATCCAGCCTAATCGATTCGCCTGCTGAAGTACGTAGGCAGCTCAAGAACGACGCGAGAGGCGCGCGAGGCGACTATGCTTCCAAAATGTGCAACAGATACCTGCAGCTGAGCCCTGCGTGGCGTCTGCCGGGAGTCGAGTCCATTCCCGCATGCGAGGGGTGCGATGTCCGCTACTTCTGTGGGGGAGGTTGCAGGGCTGCTGCGTATGCTGCCACTGGCGACATCGCCGGGCGCGATCCCAGCTGCGAGTCGTACCGAGCTCTCATCTCCAGCCTGCTCTGGGCATGGGATGACAGAATACCGGTGATCTTCAATCTGCACCAGGCCTGTCACAGGCTGGGTTTCATACCGTCTTCATGAGTTCCCTGGGGTTTTACGTGGTAGTCGGAGTTGCAGTGTTCATCAGGACGCTCGTTTCCAGGCTGCCGGCTAACAGAAGCCGTGGCGTCGATGTCGGCGACATGCTCCTTGGCGCAATTTTGGGCTCGACTTGGCTTGCCACCGGCCGGAACCCATTTGCGGCGGCCGGGATATCCGGTTCCCACCTGAACCGGAACGTGGTGTGTGCATCAGCAGCGGCAACGCTCATGCTGGCGGGCGCCAATGGGGTGGTGCACAAGTGCATCTTGAGGCGTCACGGCGGCTGGGCGTGCAGGGCGGGGGTCAATCCGGGAGGCGCTTTCGCCGCTGTTTCGATGTTGCCGTTCAGAATGGCCTTGCTGGCAGGCCTGGCCTACACGTCGTCCGGAGCTCTCCTTGAGGAACTTGTGTTCCGCTGGCTGCTGATGGGATGGATTGCGCGCATGGGCGGCCGACCGGCAGGCATGGCGGTCCAGGCAGTGTTGTTCGGAGTGGTACATGCAGCGCCCATGGCCGCCTGTCGAGCCCCAATCCAGGTCGTATTGTATGCGTTTGCCATGCCGCTCGCCTGTGCCGTGGTCTTCGGTTGGCTCACAGTAGCCAGCGGAGGCGTGGCGTGTGCGTGGATGGTTCACTGGGCACTGAACTACATAGCCCTCGTATCGGCGCTCCGCTCTGGAAGGAAGGAAGGGCCCTCCGCAGAATTAAGAGAGTAATCGGGCAGCGTCTGATATACTGCTATGGACGGACGGGCACACTACAATGCTGCCGGGGCCGATAGCTATCCGGCGGGCTGCCGGGAGGAGCGCAGCGCGAATGTTTGTGGACTATATAGAGGTTTACGCCAAGGGCGGCGACGGCGGAGCAGGCGCCGTGGCGTTTCGGCGCGAGAAGTACGTGCCTCGCGGGGGTCCGGCTGGTGGTGACGGGGGGCGCGGCGGCAGCGTGATTCTCCAGGCGGACCAGGCGTTGCACACTCTTGTCGATCTTCGATATCAGAAACACCTGCGCGCCAAGAACGGGCAGCCGGGCGCAAGTAGCGACAAGACGGGCGCGGAAGGCGAGGATCTGGTAGTGCGGGTACCCGTGGGCACCCTTGTGCGCGACGTCGGCACCGGCGAACTCCTTGCTGACCTGGCGGCCCACGGGCAGCGCGTTGTGCTGGCCCGCGGAGGTATGGGCGGGCGCGGTAACGCCCGTTTTGCCACTGCTGTTCACCGTACTCCCAGGTTCGCCGAAAAGGGCGAGGCAGGCGAAGAGCGCGCTGCATCTATGGAACTGAGGGTGCTGGCGGATGTGGGCCTCATAGGCTATCCCAATGCAGGCAAGTCTACCCTGCTTTCCAAGATCTCCTCCGCCAGACCCAAAATCGCCGACTACCCGTTCACCACTCTCAGCCCGGTACTGGGCGTAGTGAAGGCCGGCGATGATAGCTTCGTCGTCGCCGACATACCGGGGCTCATTGAGGGAGCTGCGAGCGGTGTCGGGCTGGGGCATGAGTTTCTGCGTCATGTCATGCGCACTCGCCTCCTGGTACACGTAGTGGACGTATCCGAGTTCTCCGGTCGTGATCCGATCAACGATTATGAGGCAATCCGACGCGAACTCGCCCTATACGAAGCGGGGCTTGAAAGCAAGCCTGAGATCGTGGCGGCCAACAAGATCGACATGCCGGGATCCCAGGCGCGCGCCGAGGCCCTGCGCGATGCTCTGCTGCCCCAGCATGTGCCGGTGTACAACATATCCGCTCTGACGGGAGACGGCGTCCAGGCCCTGCTTTACGCGGTGTCCGCAAGGCTTGCACAGGTACCGCCGGAACAGCCTCCGGTTGCGGATGGCGGGGCCTATGAGGAACCGCGGCGCTACACCGCGCGCGGTCCTCGCCTCAGAGACGTCTCTATCTCCCGCGACGGCGAGGTCTTCGTCGTGGTCGGCGAAGGAGCCGAACGTTTGGTTCAACGGACCGACCTTGACAACGAGGCTGCTCTTAGGAGATTTTACGCGATGCTTGCGCGCGCGGGCGTCATAGGCGCTCTGCGCGAGGCGGGGATGAGCGAGGGTGACACCGTTCGAATTGGCGACACGGAGTTTGTGTTCGCCGAATCCTACAACATGGAACGCGGGTAGCTGCAGTAGTCACTACCGGGAGTTCCCCGGGACGTTACGCCTGTAGACATCAGAGGTTGCACCCTTCTGGGCGATGTTGTTGCATGAAGCAGGAGTCCTTCAAGCAAGGTACTTGACCATGAGAGGAGAACGGTGTTGGTATGCGGCGCATAGGGATCATGGGAGGCACTTTCGACCCGGTACACTACGGGCATCTGGTCACAGCTGAAGAGGCATACCATCGTTTTCGCCTCGACAAGGTAGTTTTCGTTCCGTCTGCGCATCCTCCTCACAAGCTTGACAAGGTCATCACGTCTCCCGCGCACCGCTACATGATGACGGTGCTGGCAACGATGAGCAATCCCCATTTTGAAGTGTCGTCGGTCGAAATCGACAGGCCCGGTCCTTCTTACGCAGTTGACACCGTTGCTACTTTCAGGAAGGATTACCCGAACAACACAGCGCTCTACTTCATCACCGGAGCAGACGCGATCCTGGAAATGCTCGGCTGGAAGGACTCGACCACACTCCTTCGCATGTGCGATTTCGTGGCGGCGACACGTCCGGGGTACTTCATCGCCGACAGCAAAATCGCCGAAGTATTCGGAGAACATGCGTCGAGAGTTCACTTCTTCGAAGTTCCGGCTCTCGCCATCTCGTCCACCGACATCCGTGCGCGTGTTCGGGAAGGGCGCCCTGTGAGATACCTGCTGCCCGACATTGTCATCAGCTACATGGAGAGAGCCGGGCTATACGCTGTGTGACGGCGCCTGAATAGCCCAGCGTGCTTCGCGAGAGACTATGACCGATGGAGCGAGGTGCTAGGATGAGCAAGACGCTGTATGTAGGCAACCTACCGTGGGCGGTCACAGACGATCAACTCCAGAACGTCTTCTCGCCGTACACCGAGGTGATAGCCGCCAGGGTAATCACCGATCGCGAGACGGGGCGGTCGCGAGGGTTCGGGTTTGTCGAGGTGGCTACTGACGACGTGGATCCGATTATCAGGACGCTCAACGGAACATCGTTGGGCGGGCGGGAGATCAGTGTGAACGAGGCCAAAGAGAGGCAGATGAGAATGTAGCTGCCGGACCCCCAAGCTGCGTCGCCCCCCGGGTTTCGCCCGATGGGGGCGATGTGCTATTATGGATGCAGGCTTTGTGTCATTCACTGGAGGGCTTGCGCGGTGGGCAATGAAGCGCTCGGGCAGATCAGAACCCGACTTCAGATGGTCATCCCTCATCCCAGATACGAACACAGCAGGCGCGTGGAGGAGGAATCAAGGCGCCTTGCTTCGAGATTTGGGGCCGACTTGGAGGTGTGCGCTACTGCGGGGCTTCTGCACGACTGTGCCCGCGACTTGTCCCTCGATCAGCTGATCGCTCTCTGGCACAGGCTTGGGCCTGATCGAAGAGGCCCTGATCCCGTCATGTTCAACTCCGCGCTCCTTCATGGGCCTGTCGGGGCTCTGGTCGCCCGCGAGGAGTACGGAGTACGCGATCCGCGTGTGCTCAATGCCATCAGCCGTCATAGGGTGGGAGCTGTGGACATGACTCTGGAGGACAAGGTGGTCTGCTTGGCCGATTACATAGAGCCTGGGAGGCGCTTCCCGGGAGTGGACGCCATTAGGGGCCTAGCCCAGCACGACCTCGACGCCGCGCTCATCTACGCGTTGGGCGCAACTATAAAGCACCTGGTGGACTCGGCCGCTCTGATAGATGCGGACGTGGTCGTGATCAGGAACGCTCTTCTGCGCGAGTCCACAAAGATGCCTAAGGCTGGTGATACTTCTGCAAGTTAACACCGATACACCTCCACGTGATCTTCCGTCGTTGCCGCAGGCAATGCTCGCCGTCTCCGCCGCGCTGGAGAAGAAAGCTGAGGATGTCATCCTTCTCGACATCTCATCAGTCTCCATCATGGCCGACTTCTTTGTAATCTGCACAGCTCGCACCGATACGCACGTACGCGCTGTCAGGGATTCAGTGACGCAGGCTCTGGAACGCGACGGCCTGAACCTGCGAAGGCGTGAAGGCGCCGACGCGTCAGGCTGGGTCTTGCTGGACTGGGGCGACATCGTAGTTCACCTATTCGGTCCAGCTGAAAGGGAGTTCTACAGCCTGGAGAAGCTGTGGGGAGACGCCCGGATCTTCAGCTACGACGCAGAGACGCCCTAGGATGAAAACCGCCCGGCGGAGTGATCCGGGGGCGCGTGGGCGCCTGTAGCCTCTGTAGTCTCTGCAGGGTGTAATAAGGCAATACTGGTCGGGTATTCCCAAGACGGATGTAGGCAAGAAGGCGCCATGCTCGGCGAAAACGGCGCCCAGCTGGCCCAACGAGGATGACACGTGGTCAAAACGGCTGGAGCTGGCACATCGTCGATTTTTGCTATTAGTTTCGGAGATACCCGCAGTTTTCGAGTACATCGATTTCGAGGACCGCCGGACAGCCTTCGAACCACGAGAATCGGGGGGTATCCGACGGGTTTGGGCGGTGGAGTAGGCGGGCGGGCCGACATAATGTCCCACGCAATGGGGCCATTTGGCAACAGCGCGTAAGTTCTGGCACGTCGTGCCATCTATACGCCACCAAATCGGCGATATATGGCGCCCGGGGCACTCGGCCCAAATCGATGTACTCAGAAATTGCGTTTTTCGCCGAAAGTAGTATCAAAATGTGACCGTATCTCTGGGCGGATACCCTCGGGGGTATATCACTGAGCCACGGCAGTCGTCTTTCCGTCCCTCGGCACGCCTCTGGATCTATCTGAGGAGGATACGGTGCGCAGCAGGTGTATGCTCTGGCACGTCGCTGGATCTATCCCTGGGTCTATTCCCGGTGCGACTCCAACCGCTTCCGCTGTGGGCCTGGCGAGATTGCACGCCTGAATGCGGGGGATCTGTGACCCCGAAGCAATCGTTACACGCACCGCGCCGCGATGCGTCATCACGCGACGCATAACAGCGACGCGTTCATCACTTGACTTGCCGACAGTGGGCGGATATAATGAAACCTGCTTGACAATTCACGATGGAAACGCGATGAAGAGGAGCATTAGGCGCCGGATGGCTTTGAGAGAGTCGGGGGTGGGTGCGACCCGACAGCCGGAAGGCATCGAACTCGCCTCCGAGCGGCGCGGGTGAACCTGAGTAGCCCGCGACGACTGGCGCCGTTAGAGGCCGAGAGGCGTCCGTGATCTGTTGCGTGGGGCTGTAGCTCAGCTGGGAGAGCGCCTGAATGGCATTCAGGAGGTCGAGGGTTCGATCCCCTTCAGCTCCACCATTTTTACTGGTTTGCCCAGGTCACGTTCGTGCAACAGGGTGGTACCGCAAGCGAACTTTGCCCCTGGCAGTCTGTCTGTCAGGGGCTTTTGGTATTCTGTGGCTTGTTTACTCCGCATGCTTGTGTCGCATGCTTTCATCTAAGGGAGGATTAGTGATGCGCGACAAGTACTACTTCGAAGAAGTGGAGCCAAAATGGCAGGAGCAGTGGGAGAAGGACCGTCTCTATCGCGTTGACGAGACCCCGGATCGGCCCAAGTTCTACCTGCTGGAGATGTTCCCGTATCCGTCTGGCCGGATTCACATGGGCCATGTGCGGAACTACTCCATAGGCGACGTGATGGCAAGATTCCGCCGAATGAACGGCTGGAACGTGCTGCACCCCATGGGTTGGGACGCCTTTGGCCTTCCTGCCGAGAACGCCGCGATTCAGCACGGGGCCAATCCGGCCGGCTGGACGCGGGAGAACATTGCTCACATGAGGAAGCAGATCAAGCGCATGGGCTACAGTTATGACTGGGCGCGCGAAGTGGCCACTAACGACCCTGCGTACTACAAATGGACGCAGTGGCTTTTCATACAGCTGTTCAAGAAAGGTTTGGCGTACCGGAAGTCGCAGAAGGTGAACTGGTGCCCGTCGTGCGCCACTGTGCTCGCCAATGAACAGGTAGTAAATGGGGCGTGCGAGCGATGCGACACTCCTGTCATCCGGCGCCAGCTGGAGCAGTGGTTCTTCCGCATAACTGATTATGCTGAGCGTCTGCTGCACAATCTCGACGCCATGCAGGGCTGGCCGGAGCACGTAAAGACCATGCAGCGCAACTGGATCGGCCGAAGCGAAGGTATGGATCTCGACTTCGTGGTGGCGGACACGGGCGAGAAGCTGACCGTGTTTACGACGCGCCACGATACCGTGTACGGCGTAACTTACCTGGTGATAGCTGCAGAGCACCCACTGGTGGAACGCCTCATTGCGGGAAGGCCCAACGAGGACGAACTGAGGCGGTTCGTGTCACAGGTCATATCCCAGGACGATATTGCGCGAACGGCAGAGGACACCGAGAAGGTGGGCATGTTCACAGGCGGATATGCGATCAACCCTGCTTCCGGCGAGAAGGTGCCCATCTGGATCGGCAACTACGTACTGATGGACTACGGCACGGGCGCTGTGATGGGCGTGCCCGCCCACGACCAGCGCGACCTGGAGTTCGCGAGGAAGTACGGCCTGCCGGTAAAGGCCGTCATAAGCCCGCCCGGCGCCGAGCTGAATGGCCACACGATGGAGTGTGCCTACGTGGACGACGGAGTGCAGATAAACTCAGGCCAATTTGACGGTATGCCGTCCGGCGAGGCCAGGCCGGCCATGGCGCGTTACCTGGAGTCATCGGGTAAGGGCAGGCCTACGGTCCACTACAAGCTGCGAGACTGGCTCATATCCCGGCAGCGGTTCTGGGGCGCGCCCATCCCGATTGTATACTGCAAGCATTGCGGACAGGTGCCTGTGCCCGATGCCGATCTGCCGGTGATGCTGCCGACCGGGGTGAAGTTCATGCCCACCGGCCAGTCTCCGCTGCTGGGCTGCCCGGAATTCGTGAACACCACGTGTCCTGTGTGCGGAGGACCGGCTCGCCGCGAGACAGACACCATGGATACGTTCGTCTGTTCATCATGGTATTTTCTGCGGTATACGTCGCCCGAGTCCCACGATCATGCCTGGGATAAGGCGAAGGCAGATTACTGGATGCCGGTAGACCAGTACATCGGAGGCGTCGAGCATGCCATAATGCACTTGATGTACGCCAGGTTCTTTACCATGGTCATGCGCGACCTGGGTTTGGTCAGTGTGGATGAGCCATTCAAGAACCTGCTGACCCAGGGCATGGTGCTCCTCGGCGGACACAAGATGTCGAAGTCCAAGGGGAACACCGTCGATCCTGACGATATTGTCGGCAAGTACGGCGCCGACACCGCGCGCCTGTTTACGCTGTTTGCGTCTCCGGTCGAGAGAGACCTCGAATGGAGCGATGAGGGTGTTGAGGGGTGTTGGCGGTTCCTGCAGCGGGTGTGGAGACTGGTCTACCAGTGTGTCGAGAGCTCGGGATGCAGCCAGCCGGCCGAAGCGCCGGCAGCCCCCGCGGCCAATGCGACGGCGGCGAGTGGCGATGACGTCCTGCGTGTGCGCAGAGCAGCGCACGCGGCGCTCAAGAAGGTGACTGAGGATGTTGGCGCTCGCAACAGCCTGAACACCGCGATCGCTGCGATAATGGAGTACGTCAACGCTCTATACAGCCTGAAGGACGCCGTGGTTGGTCATGAACGTGGGGACGCGGCAATGGCGGAGGCCATAGACTTCCTCATTGTAATGCTGGCCCCGTTCGCTCCGCACATCACAGAGGAGCTGTGGCACGCTGTGGGCCACGGCGAAAGCGTGCACAGTCAACCATGGCCCAAGTACGATCCGGAAGCGCTTGCCGTCGAGAGCGTGGAGATCGCTGTTCAGGTCAACGGCAAGGTGCGCGACAGGATAATGGTGCCTGTGGACGTAACTGAAGATGCGGCTCTCGCTGCTGCGATGGCGAGCCCGCGGGTGTCGGCTGTGATAGGTTCAGCGTCCGTGAAGAAGACCATACTGGTTCCTGGCAAACTGCTGAATATCGTGGTTCAGACAGCGTAGCCTGGGCATCGCGAAATCACCCTGACATATCACCCAAAGGCATGACGCGCCGGGCTTTTCGCCTATGTTAGCATATGGGCAAGGCCCGGCGTTCCACCACAGTGCCGGCGCGTCAGGGAGGGCTGGCTATGCAGGTATTCGGCCTACGAAGAGCAGGCCTGATTCTTGCTGGTGTTCTCGTGATCGGCCTGGCGATCACTATGGCCGGCCGGGCGCGCCGGCCCCGAGTGGTGGTTCTTGAGGGCCATGTCGAGCCGGGTTCAGTGCCAGAGCAGGTCGCATCGGCCCTTCCCATGCAGGAGCGGGTGACTCGGGGGGTCAGCCTGGAGGCGGGCAGCGGCCGTGGCTCCGAGGAACCTGCCCCAATGAGCGCGCCCGATCAGTCGGTCGCGCGAGCCGAACCGGCTCCCGTGGCCCAGCCGGCCATCGTTGTTCACGTGGCCGGTGCAGTGGTGAAGCCCGGTGTGTACTCGCTTGACGCCGGGGCGCGAGTTGAAGATGCGCTGAACGCGGCTGGAGGAGCGCTGAAGGCGGCCGACACTGACTGCATCAACCTGGCTCTGCCGGTGCGCGACGGGGAACAGGTGTATGTGCCGTCGAGGCAGGCCGACGTCGACGTTCAGCCGCAACCTCGCCAATCCGCTGTTCCCACTACTCCGCCTAACCGCG
Organism: Bacillota bacterium; assembly: GCA_019136685.1. Lineage (GTDB taxonomy): Bacteria > Bacillota > DTU025 > DTU025 > DTU025 > UBA5389. The sequence goes on from JAGVTS010000055.1 coordinate 45,113, forward strand.
CCGACATCACGCGACCGGCTCCGGATCCGGCTCCATCAGCCGATCCAGCCCGGGCCTCAGTCTCCAGCAAGGTCCCCCACACAGGTCTGATCAACATCAACACCGCGTCTGCAGAGGAACTGCAGGGCCTGCCTGGAGTTGGTCCGGTGCTGGCTCAGCGGATCATCGACTATCGATCTGCTAATGGGCCCTTCGCCGCTGTGGAAGGCCTTGTGGGCGTGTCGGGCATAGGCCAGGCCAAGCTGGGCAAAATCGCGCCTATGGCAACGGTACGATAGCCAATGCCCCTGATGGGCATGGATTTCGTTCTGTCTGGCCGCGCGTGCTGGTCGCCCATAACTGTCCTGGCCTTCGCGGGCTCTCTGGCCGTGGGTATACTCTGCGGATACTGGGAGATTCCCGCAGCAGCGTGGGTCTGTGCCTGGGTGGCTTGGGGCGCGGTTGCGTTTGTGAACCGTCTTGCCCTCAGGCTGTCGCCTCAGTACCGCGCAGGCATGATGTTGGTTGCGTCGATGGTGGGCGCGGCCAGTATCGGGGCCGCGGGCATCAACCGCATCGACTCGCTGGCGGGCGTGTCGGTGGCCAGGTTCGCTGGGCGCAATGTAGTGCTGATTGGCGAGGTGGTGTCGAGTCGCGCAGGGGGTCGCTCGCCAGAGTCAGTAATCGCCGCACGTTCCGTTGATGCAGATGGATCACGTTATCAGGTAGCGGGCAAGGTCAGGGTCTTCTTCGAGCCCTGCGATGCCTCCCGCCGACTAGCTGAACGCTTGCGCTACGGCGACGTAGTTGAAGGCCGGGTTCAGCTGGAGTTGGCTTCTCGCCCGATGAACCCGGGCGAGCCCGACCTTAGGGCTGTCTTTCTTCAGCAGGGAATTCACGCACTCGCCAGCGTCAACCCCGTGTCGGTGCGCGTTGTGGGCAGGCGTCGGCTCAATCTTGTGGAGGACGTTGCGCTCTTGGTGCGGGAGGCGCTAATCGCCGCCACCCGCGCGACGCTCGCCCCCGGGCCGTGCGAGACGTTTCTGGCAATGGCGCTGGGCGACTCGGGCGAGCTCGACCACGACACGCTGGAGGGCTTCAGGAAGGCCGGAGTGTCGCATCTTCTGGCAGTGTCAGGGCTGCATGTGAGTTTGGTCGTCGG
>JAGVTS010000112.1 GCA_019136685.1 Bacillota bacterium
AGTACAAGTCGCGCGCGTCCCTCCACGATTCGGGCCCCGGGGGAGTGAACGCGGAAAGCCGCTTGTAGTAGTCAAGAACCTCGATCATCTCGGGCGTATTGAACGTGACCTTGCCGTCCGGGCTGAACAAGAAGGCCTTGTTGGACAGAGCGAACTGCGTGAACACTTGCTCCGCGTAAGTATCCTTCGATGTGCCTATTATGATCCCGTAGACCCTGTCTTGTGGCGCGTTGAAAGCCTGAGCCGCCTTGAGTATGCTCTCCCAAGTCGTGGGCGCCTGCAGTCCTCGGGACTCGAACCAATCCTTCCTGTACCAGATCCCCTGGACCCATGCGGCATATGGAACAGCGTAGTATCCCCCCTCGGGACTCGCCATGAAGGCCAGAGGGCCTGAGTAGAAGTCGTTCTGCCCAAGCGACGCGATGGCATCGCCGGCTGCCTTCTGGTCAAGCAGATTCGAATTGCCCAACCTCAAGATGAGTTCCGACGAGAGCCAAACGAGGTTGGGCAGCCTTCTCGCCGCCTGTGCGGTGGTCAGTTTGGTTCTCATGTCGTCTTCCTCTATGGCCTGTAGCTTCACTGTGATGCCGGGCTGGTCTTTCTGGAATTGCTGGATGAGCGCGTTGATCGTATCCTGGCGATCCTGCTCAACCTCGCAATGCCAGAACTCGATTGATGTGGTCGCCGCTGTTGTTACGACCGTCGGCACAAGAGCAATCACCATCAGAACCAACGCGATTCGCAGGACTCGCAAGACAGTACGAGAGTCGCCAGTCATTCTGAAACGCCCCCTATTCTTGTGGTGAGATTCGCCTCGCAGGTTATGTGGGCACGCTGCCCGGGCCGCGCTACTTCCATACATCGCGAAGATACGGTTTGCTCTCCTCGAACGCTCTGCACTGCTCCTCCACAAGCTCCTCAGCCTGCCGGCTCGACATCTCCTTGGCCTTCAAGACAAAAGATGCGACTTTACCGTTATACAATGGCACAAGCGCCCTGATCAACGAGGTTCGTTGCGCGATGTTCCGGCGATATGCAGCCGCAAAATCATATACCACCAGCGCCCATTCCTCACACGACAGACCGATGTCAGCATCCGACGCGCTGGAGGCAACGGCCTCGATGACGGAAGCGCGCTTGCCCAGAGCTAGGGCCAAGACCTGGCTATGCTCCCGTACACCATTCCTGAATGATGCAATCAGCCGAGGCAGGTCTACCGGCACCGGGTCAGGTTCATCGTCATCCGCCATTTGTAGGCCGGGCATCTCGGCGGCGCCGCTCGGCGCCGGCGTATTCCATACATGCTCATGCCGGATCATCATGTCGAACAAGGTCGACACGACCTGGCTGAACATGGGCCCTAGTTCCGCGGCGGGATCCTTTGCATCGTGCACCTTGCGCCCCAGTGCGGCCTGAGCGATTTTGCCCGACTCGGCTATCGCGGTGGTAGTCATGAATATGTCCACACCAAACCTGGCAACGTCGGTAGCCCAGACATCCTTTTCGAGATATGTATGGACAAGATGCCTTGACACCCCGAAGTCGCCGCCGATTGGTTGCCTGATCCTGGCCCCATACAGGGCCCTCGTAAGCGGATAGCATATGTTGTTGGTAATCGTCCCGTCATGCTTGTGACGGATGTACCATGGAGAGACGAAGTCGTAGCCGGCAAATATCGGCCCAGCTAGCTTCTGAACCCAATTGGGCTCTATGCTGCGCAGATCGGAATCGATTACAACGCATGCACGCGCGTCAAGTTTCGCCGCGATCTCAAAGATGGCTTTCAATGCAGATCCCTTGCCTGGTATGCCGCGGTACGAGAATGCGATTCGCTCGATGCCCGGCGGCGCCTCGGACCCGAGGAATACTTCCTGAGTCCCATCAGTCGATCCACCATCGGCGTTCACAAGCACAACCCCGGACGACGGAAAATGCTCGCGAGCTCCGACTGCAGCGACAGTTGCCACATAGCCGATGGTACTTGCGTTGTTGAGACTGGGAGTTCCAATCACTAGATCCGTCTTTCCGATTGGGCTGATCTGCGGTTCAACCCAGGCAGGCACAGCAGTTGCTTGGTCCACACTCAGCACCCTCTCTTCGGGTAATGCGATACTGCAGTCGCTAGATCCCCGTTCCTCCGCATGATGACCTGACTACGAGCTGGCAGTCGAGCACTACCTCGATATCTTTCAGCCCCTGCCCGGTCATCATCCTGATCAGCATCTCGGTGGCAGTAGAGCCCAGCGATCTCAGCGGTTGCGCCACGGTAGTAAGGGCCGGCGTCACTACCCGGGCGAGAGCTGTGTTGTCAAAGCCGACCACAGCCATGTCTTTGGGCACACTGATGCCGTGTTGCGCCAGAGCTTTCATGGCGCCTATAGCCATCTCATCGTTGGCCGCGAAGACCGCCGTGGGCCTAGGCACGGCGTCAAGAAGCCGCGTGCACGCGCGCACGCCGGATTCCATTGTGAAGTCCCCTTCCTGCACAATGCAGGGGTCGAACGGGATCCCGGCATCGCTTAAGGCCGCCTTGTATCCCGCAAGCCGCGGCAACCCGGACTCAGCGTCGTCGAGCTGGCCGCTGATGAAACCTATCCGCGCATGGCCCAGGTTGATCAGATAGTTGACAGCTCTCGCCGCTTCGACCCTGTTGTTGATGCGCACTGTGGGAATGCCATAGCGCGCTCCATCGCGGCTTATCATGACCACTGGGCACTTCACGCTCCTGATGGCAGCTACCGTGTCCGCAGGCAACCGCCCGCTCATGAAGATGATGCCGTCTACCTGCCTGCTTGCCAGCAGGTCCAGATATCGTCGTTCCTTTGCGGCATCCCTTGCCGTGTCGCACAGGATGACGCTGTACCCATTGGCGTCCGCCACCTGCTCAATCCCCTGCGTCACTTCGGCAAAGAAAAGGTTGGCTATGTTGGATATCACAAGCCCCACAACGTAACTGCGGTTGGTGGCCAAACTACGGGCCAGCGTGTTGGGGCGGTAGTTGAGCCGCCGCGCCGCCTCCGCGACTCGCTCGCGTGTGCTCGGATGAACATGTGGATGGTTGTTCAGAGCCCTAGATACGGTGGACTCGTTGATTCCGAGTTCCATGGCGATGTCCTTCATCGTAATCATCTTCGCGCACTCCTCATGTGTGGCTGAATGCTCAACAAGCGGGATTGTGCAAGCGCCTGCAGGACATGATAACTCATTCTATTTGGTGTTTATCGCGGATATGCTACGGTCTATGCAAGGGCTTGCAGATTCACCCCGACAAATAGGGCGTGGTCGCGCTCCGCCCTCACTCTTCCACATTCGAATGACTGGGCCCGCTAGGGGGTACCGTCAGGTAAGTGATTCCACGTGCGCTCGCAAATTCCTCCCCGTGTGGAAGCAAATTCTGAACAGGCGCCGAAGCCGCCGCATGGCCACCGAGCCATTAAGCACCGGCCCAGCCAGGGATGTGAGTGCTTCACTGCAGGACTTGGTAGGAAGAAGGCGAATTTGAATGGGTATGACCAAATGTCAGTCTCTGCAGAGGAGGTCTGTTCATGCTAAGAAGACGCAGCCTGACTCCATATGTCTTCCTGGCGCTCATTCTGTCGCTCGCGCTCTCATTCGGAACTGTGGGAGCCTCTCAGCTCATCACAGTCAACCCGGCGGCGGCCAGCCTAGTATCAGAGCTCGCCTCAGTACGCCCGCAGGACCCGATTACCGGAGCGGAGGCAGCAGAGGTTCTGGTTCGCTCCTTCCAACTGGCAACCATCAAACCCTTGATAGTGCCAGACCCGGTGCAGAAGAAGTTCGTGTACACCGATACGCTCGGCGTCATCGACGAGGGATTTGCCGTGCCCTCAGCATCCGATATCGCCGGTCATGCCGCCGTGGAGTTCATTGAGGGACTCTACAAGGTGCGCGCCATCGACGAAGGAAATGGGCTCTTCAGGCCCGACGAGCCCATGGCAGGCACCACATTCGTGGAAGCCCTGGGACGCATTGTGTTCGGCGTTGACCCTCAGATCGACCGCAACGCTCAGCTCAAAGCGGTTTTCGGCATTGACGCCGCAGACTGGAGCAATGGGCCCATGAGTAGGCTTCAAGCCGCTGAGCTCATAGAGAGGGTTGCAGGCAGCAACGGGTTCGCTACGGTCACGGTACTTATCACTGCGGACATCCATGGCCACCTCGAGCCCTACAAGCCCGGCACATCCAAGTATGCCATAGGTGGAATGTCCAGAATGGCCAGATTCGTGAGGGATCTGAAGGCCGGCAATCCCAATGTGATCCTGGTGGACGTAGGTGACGCCCCGTATAACACCAACGTGGCAAACTTGTTCGAAGGCAAGCCCGTCATGGAAGTCATGAACTACATGGGT
>JAGVTS010000218.1 GCA_019136685.1 Bacillota bacterium
AGTACCCCGTGTTGCTGCAGGACCGGCAACCCTTGCCGTGAACCAGCTTGCGGGGCAGGCCCAACGCGGGCCGGTCGGACAGCTTGGCGGTGGTGCGCGTCCACCATCCCCACGATTCATCGTCAGGAACGTACTCCTCAGCGCACTTTGCGCAGACCTTCCTCACCAGGCGCTGGGAGAGGACGCATATGAGGGAAGACGCCGCAAGAAAGGGCTCGACTCCCATATCTACAAGGCGCACAGTGGCGCCAGGCGCATCGTTCGTGTGCAGCGTCGACAGCACCAAGTGGCCGGTTAGGGCGGCGTTTACCGCGATCTCGGCGGTTTCGCGGTCGCGGATCTCGCCCACCATGATGATGTCGGGGTCCTGCCGAAGCATCGAGCGGAGGCCGGAGGCGAATCTGCCGAAGCATCGAGCGGAGGCCGGAGGCGAATGTCAATCCGGCCTTCACGTTCGTTTGCACCTGGTTGATGCCGTCCAGCCTGAACTCCACCGGATCCTCAACAGTGATGATGTTCTTCTCCACCGAGTTCAGCTGGTTGAGCGACGCGTACAGGGTCTGGGTCTTGCCGCTGCCGGTAGGGCCGGTCACGAGTATTATGCCGTGGGGACGCGCGAGGGCCCTATTCCATAGCTCCAGGTTGCCCGGAAGAAAGCCGAGTTGCTCCAGCTTGACCTGAGCGCCTCGACGAAACAGCACACGGCAGACCACCTTCTCGCCGTGTATTGTGGGGAGTGTAGACACGCGCAAGTCGATCTCCTGCCCCTCCACCTTCAGCTGCACCCGGCCGTCTTGAGGCACTCGCCTTTCGGCAATATCCATGCTGGCCATGATCTTAAAGCGTGACGCGATGGCGGCATGACTGCCCCTTGGGATCTTCATCGCCTCCCGCAGCATCCCATCGACACGGTACCTTACCTTAACCGACATCGCTTGCGGTTCCACGTGGATGTCGGATGCGCGGTTATGAACGGCCTGTGATACGATCATGTTAACCAGCCTGACCACGGGCGCTTCGTCCACCAGCTCGCGCAGGCGGTCTACGCCGATCTCCTCTTCTGCTTCGGCGAGCTGGATCGCTTCGTCCGAGAACTCCTCCAGATCGCGCACGACCTGGTCAATGTCCTCGCCGGACCCATAGTACTGGTCCAGGGCCCGGTCTATCTCGTCCTCCGGCGCCACCACCGGCTCTACGTCGTAACCGGCGGCTATCTTCACATCATCTATGGCGAACACGTTCAGCGGATCGCCCATGGCGAGCCGTAGCTTGCTGCCCATGACCTCCACAGGCAGAACCTTGTATCTCCTAGCCATGACCTCAGGCACCAAAGCTATGACGTCGCTCGCGACCACGTACTCAGCCAGGCTGATGCGGGGCACGCCGAATTGGCGCTCGATCACCGCGGCAATCGCGGCATCAGTCGTGTAGCCCAGCTTGACGAGGGCCCGCCCGAGCCGCTCGCCTGTGCGTCGCTGCACCGCCAGAGCGTCATCGAGTTGTTCTCGCGTTATGGCGCCTGAGTCGACCAAGCTCTCCCCAAGCCTCTTGTGGCCAGGTCTCGACAAAGCTCATCATCTCCACAAGAATGCATGTTCTACGCTCCTGCCGGGAATCCTTCCGGTAAAGATGCATGAATCATCGCAATAGCTTGGAGTTTGCAGTCTATTTGCGGATGATCGAGGCGGCCCTGTCGAGTATTTCGTGGGCCAACGCGAGTTTGGGCATGGCAGGAAGCGCCTCAGGCTCAAGGCCTGGGCGAAGCAGGGTGACACTGTTTTCGTCGGAGCCGAACGCGGAGCGTTCGCCGCCCACCACGTTGGCCACGATGATATCGAGGTTCTTCGAAACCAGCTTAGATTGAGCATTTACGAGCAGATCGTCCGTCTCGGCCGCAAAGCCGACGATGACACGTGCTCCCTTGATCTGCCCAAGCTCGGCGACGATATCGCGGGTGCGCTCGAGCCGGATACACATGTCGTCCGCGGTCTTTTTGATCTTGCTGCAGCTGTAGCTTGCCGGGCGGTAATCGGCGACAGCCGCGGCCGCGATTATGATGTCGGCATCGGAGGCAGCTGTCATGCAGGCCTGGTACATCTCGTCGGCCGTCTCCACCGACGCGAGCGCGCATCCTTCCGGCTCGGGTAGGTTCGTCGGCCCCGACACCAGGGTAACCTGGGCGCCTCTGGCCGCAGCCGCGCCTGCGATAGCATAGCCCATCTTCCCGGACGATCTGTTGGTGATGTAGCGTACAGGATCTATGGGCTCGCGAGTGGGCCCCGCGTTCACTAGAACGCGCCTGCCGGCAAGTGACGGGCGACCTCGGCCGTGCAGCGCGTGCATGGCGAAATCGACTATCCGCTCGGGCGCCGCCATACGCCCCGGCCCCACGTCGCCGCAGGCCAGGCGGCCGGACTCGGGCCCCACGAACATGTAGCCGAGGGCCTTCAGGGAGGCGATGTTCCGCTGGACTATGGGGTTACCGTACATGCCGCTGTTCATTGCAGGCGCGATCACGACAGGAGCGCGCGTGGCCATGACGGTGGTAGTGAGCATGTCGTCTGCTATGCCGGCGGCCGTCTTGCCCAGGAAATTGGCGGTGGCGGGGGCTATGACGAAGAGGTCAGCCCGCTGGGCCAGGGAGACATGCTTCACGTTCCACTGGCCCGGCTCCTCGAACATGTCAACCGTGACCGGATTGGCTGTAAGCGTTCGGAAAGTCAGGGGCGATACAAACTCGCAGGCCGACTCGGTCATGATCGCATGCACGTCCAGCCCCTGCTTGACTAGCATGCTCACGGCGAGCGTGGCCTTAGCAGCCGCTATGCCCCCGGTTACTCCGAACACGCACACACCGTTCAACGGGCGTCACCTGCCGTCGGAGCTGCCGCCCAGCTGCGCGAAGAGATCAGCCAACGGTCCGTCGCGGTCGACGGGGACATCGGGCATCCGCATCTCGTCAGCAGTCTCCTCTACCTCGCCCGGGGCAGGCCGGTAGAACTCGATATGCCCGTCGGCGATCTCGCGCAGGGCGCGTGTAACCGGCTTCTCGGCCAAATTGCCGCCCCGTTTCTGCTGGACATTCATGATGGCCCGCGCCCGCTTAGCAGCCATTACCACCAGCGTATATCGGCTATCGGACTTTGGGATAAGTTCCTCCAATGAGGGTCGAATCAATAGCGTAGCCTCCATTCCTATGGCATCCATTCGCCGGCGCCGCCCGGTACCTTACAAAGCCCCCTTCATCCGCCGGCGCCCGCGCGCGGCGTCAGGGAGGCCGAGGTATAGGTTGTGCTAGTTGGGTGACTCCGGCGCGAATCTGCGTACAAACGAGCCGCAGTCGCACCTGGACACACGTGCCCGCTCAGCGAGGATTATCGATCTGATCTGGTCGACAGCCTGACCAAGATCGTAGTTCATCACTACATAGTCATATCTAAACACGGCGGGTATCTCTTCCACGGCCTTGGCTAGACGACGTTCTACCGCCTCCGGGGATTCCGATCCCCGCCTCTCTATCCTCGCTCTGAGTTCCGCGTACGACGGCGGTACGAGAAAGATGAAGACGGCGCCTGGCATCGCCGCGCGCACTTGATCGGCCCCGCGAATCTCGATGTCCATGATGACATCGTCGCCGGCGGACAGGCTGCGCTCGACCAACGACCGCGGAGTGCCGTAGTAGTTGCCGCAGAACTCCGCCGTCTCCAGAAAATCGCCCGCCTCCATCCTCGACACGAACTCATCGTGCTTGACGAAGAAGTAGTGTACACCCTCCAGCTCGCCCTCGCGCGGCGCCCGGGTAGTCGCGGACACAGAATAGGTCAGGTTGGGCACACCCTGCCTCACCCTAGCAAGCACCGAATTCTTTCCCGATCCTGACGGGCCGGAGATCACTATTAGGTTGCCTCGAGTTCTCGGGAACTCGATACGCTCGCCTGACATTTCCCAACCCCATCGCTTCTTTGGTCTCGCGCGTCGCTTCGATGCGCACCAGTAGGCGAAGGCTCAGCCGCGCCCATCAGCTTCAGCATCCTGCAGCTGCGTGAGCCGGACTCGCTGGGCAACCGTCTCCGGTTGCACCGATGTCAGAATCACGTGGCCGCTGTCGGCGATCATGACGGCTCTTGTCCGCCGACCGTACGTCGCGTCGATCAACATTCCGCGCTCGCGACCCTCCCGGATTATGCGCTTGATCGGCGCCGATTCCGGGCTAACTATGGCCACAAGCCTGTTGGCTGCGACGATATTGCCGAAACCGATGCTGACGAGCTTGATGCCCACAGCGAATCCTCCTACTTGGCCAGCCTCTTCAGAAGGGCTTCCTTCTGGCGAACGCCTAGGCCCTGGACCCTGCGGCTCTCGTCGATCCCGATCTCCTCCATAATCTGACGGGAACGCACCTTGCCGATCCTCGGCAGCGACTCCAGCAGGTATGCGACGCGCATCTTGCCGATGACTTCGTCCTCCGCCTTGTTCAGGACGCCCTCAAGCGTCATGCTCCCGGCCTTGAGATCCGCCCTCACCTGCGCCCTCTTGCTCCTGACCTCCTGGGCCTTCTTGAGCGCCTCGCGCTTCTGTTCGGGTGTCAGTTCTGGCAATGCCATTATTCGCGCACCTCCCATTAATTGTTCGCCCTGA
>JAGVTS010000014.1 GCA_019136685.1 Bacillota bacterium
TTCTTGCGCTGTTTGTTGGGGCGCTTTTGGGGTCGGTTGTGGGGATTGTGCGTATTGCTTCGGGCAAGCAGAAGAGGCGGGACCCGATGCCCTTCGGTCCGTTTCTCGCTGTGGGCGGCTTGATTTCTGCGTTTTTCGCCCCATCTATCCTGTCTTTCATCTTTTTGCAGTAGGAGTTTATCTATTACAGTCGAATAGCTAATGTGGTGTTCTGTAGTTTTCTGTCTAGGGGGGAATGAATCGATGCCGATCGGTCTTTTCGGAAGGCGTGCCAAGAGCATGGTCGGGCTTGATATCGGCACAAGCCGGGTCAAGCTTGTGGAACTGACGGCGAGGGGCGCGTCTGTCGAGCTTACGCGCGCGGCAGTCGAACTTACCCCCGTGGACGTCATCCGCGATGGGAAGGTGATCCAGCCCGAGCAGGTGGCGGCTGTGATCAAGAAGGCGCTTGCCGCGGGCCATTTCAGGCCGGGCGAGGTGGTGGCGGCCATTGCCGGGCAGGGAGTGGTCGTGCGACACGTGCAGTTTCCGAAGATGCCTGAAGAGGAACTGCGCGAGGCTCTGAAGTGGGAAGGCCAGAAGTACATACCTTTTCCCATGGAAGAGGCGATTGTTGACTTTGAGGTCATCCATGGCGACGAGGACCCTGAAGTCGCGAATATGGAAGTCATGCTCGTTGCGGCGCAGCGCAGTATCGTCGACTCTCATCTGGCGGCGATAGAACTGGCGGGCCTCAGGGTGGTTGCAGTGGATGTTCAGCCGTTCACGGTCCTTCGGGCGCTACGGTATGAGCCGCTCGGGGCTGAACGCCCGCCCACCGCGGGCAACGGAATCGTCGCGTATGTGGATATCGGCGCAGGCACCACAGATATCGTGATCGCCGAGGGCGAGATCCTCAGGTTCACCCGGATCGTGCCGGTGGGAGGCTACAGCTTCACCCGGGCCATTGCCGATAGGCTCGGAGTGGGGTTTGAAGAAGCCGAGCAGATTAAAATCGATGAAGCTCGGGTTTATCAAGACCAGTCGCAGCTGGGCCTGTTGGACGCACGCAGTCGTGTGATCGCCGACGCGGTGCTGGATACTGCCCGCGAGATCGGCACTGAGGTGCGCAGGTCGCTGGATTACCACGATCTGCAGCTACAGGGAAGAAGGGACGACGCCGCGGTGAGCCGGGTGGTGTTGGCCGGAGGAGGATCGGTGCTCGACGGGCTCGATCAGTATCTCCAGGGTGAACTGGGGCTCCCTACCACGATGTGCGACCCCCTGCGGAATATCGCGATCAACCCCAAGGTCGCGGCCAAGCTTGACCTCGCGAAGCTGGGGCCCATGCTCGCCGTGGGCGTTGGCCTGGCTCTTCGGGAGGTGGTTGATTAATGCCCAGGATCAACCTGCTGCCGGAGCGCGAAGCCAAGAAGGCGCCGGTCAGTCCGAAGCGACTCATCTTTATCGTTATCGTGGAGGTCGTAGTCGTCACCGCGCTCACAGTCTACCTGAGCCAGCTCTTCACAATACGCCAGATGGAAAAGGAGCTCGCGCAGGTCAGGGCGCAGCTTGCGGTGATGCAGCAGGACCTGGACATACTCAGCCAGGTGCAGACGCGCTCCAAGGAGCTTCGCGCGCTCGCAGACGAAATCCGGTCCATCCAGGCGGAGAACCGGGCGCCGGCTCCTGTCCTGCGCGAGCTGCGCAGAGTCGTGCCGCAGGACGTGTGGCTGGAATCGTTCTCAACTGACCCGAAGGGGGCCATAAGCATAGGCGCGGCCACGTTCTCAATGGAGTCCGCGGCCCGTCTGTCGCTACAGCTGGAGCGTTCGCCTGTGTTCGCCGACGTCAAGCTGAGTTCGGTCACCCTCGGATCCAGGGGCGAGAGCCAGGTATACACGTTCAACATCGGCTGCGGTCTCGAGACGGACGAGTCAGGGAGGTGAGCCGGGATGTCTGCGTTTGATCACACCGATCGGCGGATGCGGCTTTTGGGCGTGCTCCTGGTTGTCCTAGCCGCGGCGGGCCTTTATCTATACGTCTACTCACCCCAGCAGCGTAGGCACGAACGGCTCAAGGCCGACCTTGACAGGGCCAACTCGGAGCTTGCGGTCAGTCTCGTGAAGATGCGCAAGGCGCCCGAAGCCGAAGGGGAGCTCGAAGCGGCCATCGCAGGGCTTGAGGCGCTGATGCGCCTGATCCCGGCGGAGGAAAAGCTCAACTGGATCGTTCGTGATATTGAGTCGGTGGCCGTGGCCAACCGCGTCACTGTCATAGAGGCCACGCTCGCCAATGGCAAGCTGCGCGGGCGGTACCTGGAGGTCCCGCTGACGGTGGCTCTGACGGGCAAGTACGAAGACGTGCTCGGTTTTGTGGAAGGCCTCGGGAAGCTGCCGAGGATCATCAACGTGCACGGCTTCACCTTCGAAGGCGGGGCGTCACGCCCGGGAGCAGATGCGGCTCTGGCAGAGTCTGTATTGCCCCGGGAGAACTTGATCTCCGCTACGGTGCAGGCTACGACATACGCCCTGGCGAAGGGGGGTGGGCAGGTTGATAAACCTCAGGCGAAGCCGGCCTCGGGTCGCTAGGATCGACCTGACGCCTGGCTCAGGGAGTGCCGCGAGTTCTGGGGAGGAGCAGAACCAGGCGAAGCAACGGCGACAAGCATTGATGCCCGTCCTGGCTCTGGTAGTGCTGATTGGGATTGCAGCGGGGTACTTCCTCTTCATGGCGAACCACAGGCGCAGGGCTCTGGGCCCTGATGAGTCCCAACCAATCGTGGCTCACGGCGGCCGTTTCTCTCAGAGGTTCGCCGGCTTGCTCGCTCGGAGCGATGTGGCCGGCCTGGTGGCTGAGGGGCCATCGCTCGGACCCGATGATAGCGGGCGATGGGACCCGTTCAAACCGCTGGTAGAACTGGGGCCGGCCATCAAGCCTATTGTGGCTGAAAGCGTGGTCGCGCCCGCCGAGCCCGAACCTGAGCCGCCCAAACCGCCTCAGGTCGCGCTCACGGGAGTGCTGCGGTCAGGGGCACGGGAAGTGGCAATACTGCGCGTGGCGGGGCAGACCCAGCTGACTCGGGTGGGCGAGTCCCCATTCGAAGGCGCTGTGGTGAGGTCCATAGACGACAAGTCTGTTGCGATATCGTTCTTAGGCAAAGATATTCACTACTCCCTGGGGGGTGAGCAGCAATGAGGAAGGCTGAACGCTTGGGCGCTTTCATGTGCATTATGGCGGTGGTGGTCTGCCTGGCGCTCGGGGGCCCGCCTGTGGCGGCGGTATCGCCCATGGTCGATCTGGATCTCGTGGGCGCGGATATCGCCGACGTCTTTCGGGCCCTGGCCGAGCTGGGCGAGATGAACATAGTGCTCGACCCGGCTGTTTCGGGCACGCTCACTATTCGTCTGCACGATCTGACTGTGGAAGAAGGCCTGAAGCTAGTTGCCTACACTACCGGCGTGGAGTACCGCATAGTGGGGTCGAGCCTGATCGTGACTCCGCCCGGAAAACCAAGCGCCTTCGACCCTGTTCGGGTCGAGCGGTTCTCGCTCACTCATGCTAGGGTGGACGATGTAATGCCCGTGCTGGAGTTGGTGGCTGACAACACCAAGCTGCAGGCTGACGCGAGAACCAACTCGGTGATTGCCCGGGGCCCGGCGGCCGGTCTGGAGCAGGTAGAGCAGGTCATCTCCATGCTTGATGTGGCGGTCGCGCCTCCGGAGGCCGAGATACCGGCCCAAGGCGAAGATGTGAAGACCGAGCGGTCCGCCTCAGAGATTTCCGCGCCGATTCCGGCTCCGGTGGAGTCCCTCGACATTGTGCGGCTCAGACACGCGTCGGCCAGATCCGTAGCGGGCCTTCTGAGCCTGGTGGTGCCGAGCGGCAGGATTCAGGCGGATTCTGAGATCAACGCCATAGTGATGCTGGCGGATGAGGTGGCGCTGGGCAGGGCCCATGAGATCATAGCGCAGGTGGATGTCGCGCCGGTTGATGTGCCTCTTGCGTCCGCGCCGGCGACAATCGAGGCGGCTGAGACGAAGGCGCCGCCCGAGGCCGACGCGGTCAGAGTGATCAAGCTTTCGTGGTCGCCGGCGGACAAGGTTGCCGAGGCTCTGCGTGTGGTGGTTGATGGTGTGAGGATCGGCATGGACTCCCGCACCAACTCCCTGGTAGTGCGGGCCGGCCAGTCAGAGATGTTGCGCGTGGAGGAGATTGCGTCGCTTCTGGATGTTCCGGTGGTGGAGCCGGAGACGCCTGCGCCTCCCGAGGCGCCCAAGCCGGAACCGCGGGCGCTTGCGTCATTCAGTCTTGTTCACGCGGATCCGC
>JAGVTS010000177.1 GCA_019136685.1 Bacillota bacterium
AGTCAATTGCGAAGGCGAAACGCTGTTCTTCAGTGGAGACCGAGCCGCCTTCGTCCGCCGCAGGTTCAACGCGTTGCGCCGTCGCATGGGCAAGGCCAAAGCTCTAGGCGCTATCCGCCGCATGAAGGACAAGGAAGCCCGCTGGATGAAGAACCAGCATCACGAGATCAGCCGCAGGATCGTGGACTGGTGCATCGCTTGCGGCCGCGCAGAGCACGCGGACTCCGTGGGCGCTGCAAACATCGCGAGAGCGATTAGCGGTCTGGCGGCAGCTTAGTCTGCCAGGACCGCCGCCTGGCACGGTAACCGCAAGGGAACGTAGCCGGGATGGGCCACTGACTTGGCCCCCATGGCAACATCGATGAAGCCTGGGCCAAGATAGTTGCCGACCAGCCTGGGGCGCCTCCCAGGAATCCTCGGACTTTGGTCCGGGGAGGATGTCAACGCCGGTCAATCAGGCCGAGTCTCTCCTTGAGTGCTGACTGCAGGATCTGTGAGAAGTTGACTCCCGCTTTTTCCGACTCTTCGTTGAGCCATTGCGGGATTGTGAGCGTCTTCTTCACGGACCTGTTCCGTATCTCGTCTCTCACTGGCTCGGTACCAGCGACTACCAGAGTGACAAAGGCATCATCGCTTGCATCCTCCGGGAAGCTAACATGCGCGGGCTCCGAGGGGGTCGGGATCTCGTCGCCATCCTCTTCAGCGCAGTAGAGATACAGTGCCATGGCTTCGGCGGCCATTCGGAGGGTTTCGCCTAGGTCATCGCCTTCGGTGACACAGCCGGGCAGATCCGGGAAAGTGACGGTGTATCCCCCGTCCTGACTGGGGTCGAAAATCGCAGGGTAGATATATCTGGCCACGGTTTTAGGCCTCCTCTGTAAGGTTGGCCGGCTCACAACAGCCCAGCCTGCCTAAGTATGGACTTGATGGTTTTCGGAGCAAGTACTCTCCGTGGATGAGGTACAGTGACCTTGCCGGGCTTCTCCGGATGCTTGAACTGGCGATGGCTTCCCACAGCCGCCACCAGAAACCACCCATCCCGTTCAAGCATCCTGATGATCTCCCGGGAAGACGTGCCGCTCATGCTTACCATCCTTCCTAGCCGGATCGTAACACGTATAGAAACTACGTGTCAACGGATCGCTTCAGACCCTCAGACCCCTATTGCTCAGGAGTACGGTTGCTGCCAGACGCAGGGAGCGTGACATATGGAAGGTATGGCGGTCGGCGTAGTTCCCACGGCTCTTCGAGTTCGCTTTGCGTGTTTGCCTCTTCTCCAGTCACTCTCCTGTCACTTTGCCTTCCTATACTTGAGGCAGGTCGAAGGGATTCCGTAAAACCTTGAAAGGAGATCCATGATGCCCGTTTGGGCTGCACAGAACTTGAGTAAGACATATTCCGGGGCGCAGCCCGTCGTTGCGCTCAACATGTCAACCTATCGTTGGAAAGAGGCGACTTAGTAGCCGTGGTCGGTGATAGCGGTTCTGGCAAATCCACACTGCTTCATGTACTTGGCGGCGTTGATCAACCCAGTGAAGGAAAGGTGTATGTACAGGATGTCGACATCACCACGTTGAAGGAACGGGATATGGCCGTTTTCCGCAGAAGGAACATCGGGATCATCTATCAGTTCTTTAACCTGATTCCGAACCTTACGGTGGAAAAGAACATCCTTCTTCCTTTGCTACTGGACGGCCGTGATGCTGACCCTGCGTTCTTCAAGGAAATCCTTCACACCCTCGGCATTGAAAACAAACTCAAGCGTTTCCCCAACCAGCTTTCAGGTGGAGAACAACAACGTGTCGCTATTGCCCGAAGCATCATAGCTCGTCCGGCAGTGATCTTGGCCGACGAGCCCACAGGAAACTGCATATGCCATTTGGGCCCGTACGCCCAGGAATGGTCATGGATGCGGGCTGTGCATAGAGTTCCAAGGGTGTCTCCGATTCTACTCTTACCCGATGACAGAAACCACCCAATTCCAGACCTCTTCAGCGTGTGCCAGGGCTTGTCTATACTCGTCTTCACCCACGGGTTCCCAGTCCCCCGGATACCGGGTGGTTACGGCGTAGTCCGACAGCAGCGCGGCCTGCTCCACCTTCGGCGGCATGGGCATGCCGCCAGTCTCCTTGATAAGTGACAGAAGGTAGCCGATGGAATGGGTTCTTGGCACCTCGAGACCTGAGTGCGCCAAAAGGCCCTTCAGGGCCTTCTCCGCAGCCTGCTGCGCGTCGAGGCAGATATCCTCGTACAGGATGTCGTCCGACTGGCGACCAAGCCTGGCGCGGGCGAGGTTGCTTTCTGCTCTTCCGATTCACGCTCGCCATGCCTCACCGCTCATAGACCACGCGTCCATTAAGGGCTTCACTGTAGATGAAACCGGGAGTATTTCGATACTTCTCGATTCTGTCGGGGTCTTCCACAATCACGTCGACTGGGGCCGGGATGTCGGCGAGTTCTAGGTAAATCGCTCGCGCGAGGCGCCTGCGATAAGTTACGCCGCGCTTGAGAACCAGGATATCGTAGTCGCTATCCGCGGCGCCCTTGCCCTGTCCTCTAGATCCGAATAGCACTATGCGGTCTGGCTCGGCAGTCTCGACTATCATGTCTATGATAGCCTGAAGCAAGTCCGGCATACGGCCCACCTCCGCGTTGCAGGAGTCTCCACTTTCTTGCCCGGTGCTAGCGCCTTGAGATACAGAGGGGGTCAGGGCACAAGCTTCTGGATGGAATCCGAAAACGCACGGAAGTCATCAAGGTTCTCCGTGATTATGTGATACAGCTCTTCTACTGTCACCTGATGATACAGATGAACCAAACGGTTGCGGTACCCTGCCATCCTAGTCAGCTTCTCACCAAGCTCCCCGGGTACAATACTCTGCTCCGCTAGGCCGCGAGCTATGGACTTGTACTCCATGGATAGCTGGGTGTAGCCCGTCTTGGCAAGGATGTGTCTGCCAATATCAAAAACGACTTCAAGCGCCCGCCTCAGATAACTCTCTGCAGCGGCGGAGACTGTGGTGTTTTGGCAGAACTCGTCCTCATCGCTGCGCGCCAGCTCACTCATGCGCAGAATGTACTCCCTAAGCAGGAGCAATCGCTGTTGAACCAGGATCTTGTTGACGCTCATGCGCTAACCCTCCAGCGCTTCTTGCAGGTACTTCTCGAGGAACGGTTTGAAGTCCGCAGCCCGCCTGAGGATATTCATCTCATAGTCCTCTCTGACCTGTTCCGAAGAAGCGTAAATGCATTCACCTTTGAACACCTCCGATTGGAACACCGAGTGGTTCTCCTCCAGGAAAACCAAGTCCAAAGGAAACGGCTCGAATACGTCGCTTAGGGCAATGGAGAGGTCTGCGTAGAGCTTGCTGCGTCCGGCGGGCGGGGGCAAAGGACTGCTGGTGACAACGCCTACGTCAAGGTCAGTTAGCGGATCCAGAACCTCCACCTTCATTCCCCGAAGGATCTTCAGCCCATCGGCAACTTGGGACCCGAAGAGATACATCAGATCCACGCCGTGCTCTTTGGCTATTCTGCCCAGCTCAGCGTCCTTCTCAGCTTTCATCGCCGCCCACCCCCAATCGTGTTTGGAGTCCGTTGATGCTGTTTGCTGACACGGCCTTGGTTGTCGGCAATGTGTCCACAATACAGTGATCCACGACTCATTGTACCACATGACGCCACACAAGTGATCGCTGCAACTGCGCCCATACTCGCACGCCCGAGCGAATTGTGCTTTCCTTCACAAACAAGCTGTGCTACAATGGCATTGGATTATCTGAATACTGAGGATACCTGCGGGTAGGGTTTGTGCCTGAACCTAGGGTTGACGCTTTCCTGAGAACATTGTCGTCTCAGGCGCATCAACCCGTCCGCAAGGCGGGTTTTTTGATTGGGCAAAACCGCGTCATTCTGGGCATCATCGCATTGGCGACGGTGGGGAACCAACGGAAGGAGGAACACAGGAGTGATGGCATCAGCGGGTGAGAAGGGGAAGACGGACGCTTCGCGAGGCGAAAGCCGCGTAGGCGTGGCGGCCATTGTGGTGCAGGACAGACAGAACGCTGCACCCGCGGTAAACAGGATTCTGAGCGACTACGCCGACATCATCGTGGGCCGTATGGGGGTCCCGTACAAAGACAGGGGCGTGTCGGTGATGGCGCTCATCCTGGACGGCGACACCGACACGATTGGGGCCATGACTGGCAAGTTGGGGTCGATCGCGGGCGTCAAGTCTCGGGTTACCTTGGTGAACCTGGATGGCAAAGACGGCGAGTGAGGTCGCGGCGGCACTGGATCCGCCCGGCTCGGAGCGAGAGATGGCCCTGTGGGCAGAGGCTCACAGGGCGCGCATGGACGCGGTCGGCCCGTGCGTGCATCTTCGGGCGATAGTCGAGTTTTCGAACTACTGTCGGCAGGATTGCCTGTACTGCGGGCTGCGTCGCAGCAACGCGAAGGTCGCCCGGTACCGGATGGATCCGGATGAGATCGTGCGGGCGGCCGTGGCGGCGTGGCGGGTCCACAAGTTCGGCACATTCGTGTTGCAGTCGGGCGAGGATCCGGGTTACCCGCCTTACGGCCTCGCGCGAGCCATCCGGGGAATCAAGGAATCGACTAA
>JAGVTS010000020.1 GCA_019136685.1 Bacillota bacterium
GGAAGTGCTCACCATGATGCGGCGCAGAAGCCTGTATGCTACCGTGTTGATCGCCCTGTCGCTCGTAGTCCTGGCCGTCTCCCCCGCTCTCGCGGACTGTACAAGCGTTATTGTCGGCCGCAGCGCCTCGGCCGACGGCTCTGTGTTGCTGGGCCATAACGAGGACAACGGCGGCCGTATTGTCATGCCGCAGTACGTAGTGCCCAGGGAGACCCATGAACCTGGCGAGGTCATTCGGTTTGAAAACGGCGGAACCACTCCTCAGGCCCCGGTTACGTGGGCGTTTATCTGGTCACAGACCCCCGGCGGTTCCTTCAGCGACTTCTTCATGAATGAGTGGGGTGTTGCCGTAGCCAGCGACAACTGCGGCCCTACCAAAGAGGATAGCTACGAAGCGCTTGTAGCCAATGGCGGCATCACCGAAGGCGGTATTGGATACCACATTCGCAGGATCATCGCCGAACGCGCCACAACAGCGCGGGAAGGCGTGGAAATCGCTGCCAAGCTAGTCGAGGAGTTCGGCTACATAGCCCCCGGACGTTCCTACCAGATCTGCGATGCCGATGAAGGCTGGCTCATGCACATAGTCCGCGGGAAGCATTACGTAGCGCAACGGGTGCCTGACGATCAAGCGGTCATCATCCCCAACGTCTACGTTATCCACGAAGTCGACCTCGATGACGAGGCGAACTTCATCGCTTCTCCGGACCTTGTCGACTACGCCATCGGACGTGGTTGGTACGACCCGGCAGGCGGCAAGCCTTTCGATTTCGCGGCCGCCTATGGCGCTCCGCCTACCGGCAAGGCGCTGGAGAGGGGGTACGATGCTCGCCAGTGGATTGGCCAGAAGCTCATCACCGGCGGCGCCCCGAGCGCCGTGCCTCTTCCGTTTGCCGTCACGCCCGCCCGCAAGATGACGCCGGCGGATATCATGCGTATTCTCAGCGACCACTATGAAGGAACACCATACGACAAGACCAATGGCTACACGATCTCGCCCCACTGGACCGACGAGCGGGTCATATGCACCAGTTCGACGCAGGAGAGCTCAGTCACGCAGCTGCGACATGGAGTCGCCGATCCGATCAAGGCCGTGTACTGGCGCACCAGCGGACGACCTGACACGAGTCCGTACATCCCGTGGTATCTTGGAATTACATCTGTTCCTGACGGCTACAGCTGGATGGAGCCCAGTCTGGGCAAATCCATTCAGTTTGCGCCCCACGGCGCGCTGTACGACTACGACTCCACCAGGGCATGGTGGGTGTTCCAGGACCTGCAGAACGCGGTGGATGGACAGTATGGAAGGGCTATCGCCCGAGTGCGGAACGTATGGAAGACGTTCCAGGACGAGATCTTTGCGGAACAGCCTACGGTGGATGCGATAGTCAATCGCCTGGCCGAGGTGGATGAGCGATTCGCCAGGGAATTCGTCACTCAATACACCAATAGCCTCACTACCAAGGCCGGCGCGATTGCCAAAGAGCTCACCCGTGAGCTGCTCACTGCCAGCTTGCACGTGGAGGCCAAGGCAGTTAGGCTGGCCGACGAAGACTCCTTCACCGCTAGCCTGCTCGGTTCCGAAACCTTTGACGCCGGCAGCGTCAACTATGCTGATGTGGCCATTGGCCCAGGCTATCGCAATCCCGCGACATGGGTAGCAGCGAGTAACGGGAAACTGGTCGATGTGAACGGCGACGGCCGGCTCGACCTCGTGATGGAGTTCGCCATCCCCGCCATGGCCAGACTCGTGGGTGTCGCCTGCTACACTGACGTGTGGCTAAAGGCAGTCACCGACTCAGGAGACCCGGTTGTAGCACGTGCGCTGGTGGACTTCGTGGAATAGCCGAGTCAGCGCGGTGCGCAGGGTGGCGCGCCCCAGGCGCCGGCCTCGCGGAAACCCGCGTGGTCGGCGCCTTCCTGATGGTCTCGCGTAGACTCACTTCATGCAACGGGAGGAGTGCAATTTGGTCACCGGACTTCATCGGAAAGTGACCTTCCCTGCGATCTTGGCTCTGCTCATTGTTACCATGTTATCGCCTGTTGGTCCGTCACAGGGGAACGAATACACAGTGACGCCTGTGATCAGGCTGTCCTACGAAAGACTCATGGCAGCGCAGTCTGTACAGCGCGCATTGAGATTCCTTGAGCAGGCCGACATCGAGTCAGATCCGGATGGCGGCGCTATCAGCCGACAGAGCCTTCTTGCACGCGCAGGGCTTGAATATGTTCAGACAGACCAGGCCGGCAACATGTTCGGGGTTCTCAGGGGCGCACGAACAGGCGACACCGTGGCTGTCGCCGCGGGAGTCAGGAGTTTCCGAGCCCTTCTGTTGGTGGCGCAAGCGTTCAAGGCGTCAGGCGCGCGTACTGTTGTGGATGTGGGGTTCTACTGCAATATGCAAGATGCGGCGACCGTCGGCTCTTCGGCCTCCGGAGTAGAATCCCTGCTCCGCAACTTCCAAAGCGTCGGAGCGTTCGTCTACCTTGATGAAGAAGGCGCCAGCGTCATCCACTATCCTCTGCAGAGTTACGCTAGCGATGAGGCAGCAAGGCAGAATCTCGCTGTTCAAGCGGCTTGCGCGGCACATCAGTCTCTTGGAGTTCAGCCGAAGCTAGAGACCCTTTCGGGCGGTGACTCCACCCTGCCCATTGGCGCCGGCATAGCCGCCATCCGGCTGGGACTGGGCGGCGGAATACTGGGCCCTCAGGGCGCTTTCATGACAGTCGCCGGCATTGCGGGTGTGGATGGCGTGACAGCGCCCTTTGTGGCATGGTCCAGCGACCCGTGTACCTGAGGCGACTGACGCTGAGCTGTATGCTCAGACACGGTCTACCTGGTGAAGAGCCTCAACCCCGCTGAATGCTATTCTGCGGGCTGTAAAGAAGGAGTTTGCGGAGCTTTCGTTGAATATGCTGGGATAAATGAAACATCGAGTATCGGCGTATGTATGGCTTTGGGACCGAACGTTGTCGAGGCGTGGCCCGAAGTCATTGGCTGTACCTATGAGTTCCGGGCGCAGTCAGGAAAGCTCACGGGGGGGGTGATCCCAACACACCGGTTCTGCCGTCCGAGCGATGGCGCTCCTCACTACGGACGATAGACCGGGCGAACAGATGAGAATGTGCTCAGTGTACTTGCTATGTGGCTGTTTCTCGCTCACTTCCCCATGCGGGGGCTCAAAAGGCGACGCTCAGGACCCGGCGCAGCGGACTGGTGTTGGCGATTGTGTAAGAGACGGGACCAAACCAAGAGGGAGGGCAAGTACCACATGAAACTCTGGGTCAAGATTCTGATCGGATTCGTCCTAGGTGCGATTGTTGGCCTCATCGTGGGGCCATCCATTGCGGCGATCAAGCCGCTAGGGGATCTCTTCATCAGGCTCATCAAGATGCTGATCGTACCGATGGTCTTCTGCTCGCTGGTAGTCGGCGCAAGTAGCATCGGCGACCTCAAGAAGCTTGGCCGTGTTGGCGGCAAGACCTTGGTCTACTTCCTGGTCACTACAGCCATCGCGATTACCCTCGCAATACTGCTCTCACTAGTGTTCGATCCCAGCGCCGGGTACGTCGTGGGCGAAGTCGGCACGTATACACCCAAGCCTATGCCCAGCATCGTCGATACCTTCCTTAACATGGTGCCTACGAACCCCATTAGCGCTGCGGCGACCGACAACATCCTGCAGCTCATCGTATTCGCGCTGTTCATGGGGATTGCCATATCCCTTCTGGGCGAGAAGGGTAAGCCGGCGCTGGCGTTCTTCGACAGCGTAGCCGAGATCATGTACAGGATCACCGCCATGGTCATGGGCTTTGCTCCCATAGGCGTGTTCGCGCTGATCGCATGGGTCACCGGAACCAGCGGTTCGGCAGTGCTGCTGCCGCTCGCCAAGTTGATCTTCGTGGTGTATCTAGCCAACATACTACACGCGATTGTCGTGTACTCCGGGGCCGTGTACATCTGGGCGAAGATCAGCCCCATAACGTTCTTCAGGGGGTTCTTCGAGGCCATGGCGGTGGCCTTCAGCTCCTGCTCCAGCAGCGCGACGCTGCCGATCTCGATGCGGTGCGCTCAAGACAACCTGGGCGTGTCGAAGGAGATCTCCAGTTTTGTGCAGCCCCTGGGCGCCACGATCAACATGGACGGCACCGCCATCTACCAGGGCGTGTGCGCCATATTCATCGCCCGGGTATATGGCATTCCGCTGGGACTGCCCCAGTACCTGATGATCATCCTCACCGCCACGATGGCGTCCATCGGAACAGCGGGAGTGCCGGGCGCCGGGATGATTATGCTGGGCATGGTCCTGCAGACGGTAGGGTTGCCGCTTGACGGCATCATGCTGGTCGCCGGAATCGACCGCATTCTCGACATGATCCGGACCTGCATGAACGTCACAGGCGACGCAGCGGGCGCAATTGTGATCGCCGCATCCGAGGGCGAACTAGCGACGGCCAAGCCAGCGCGCGGGCGTGGAGCAGCGGTCGCAAGGTAACGTCAAGCTTGGGGCAATCGAAGTAACAAGCGCAAGAGGCGAGCCATGCACCTAGCGTACTACGCTGGCGGGCCCGCCTCTGTTCACTCATGAAGTGGGCTACTGCAGTTCGCCTCTGAGAATCGCCATTACAGCATCGAGGTTTCGTATCCTCTCTTCCATCAAAGCTCTGCCTTTCCCGGTATGGCAGATCCCTCGAACAGAGTCCGCGAGATTCCGTCCTATCGATAAGCACTGCGCAACATCTCCGAAGTACTCGCCCCTAGTTGATGCTCTGCCTATTCCACGCATCAAGCCTACGGCTCCCACGTAGTCAATTGCGTCGGCGTCAAAGAGGCATTTCGCCTCTATAGTAGCAGGCTCTGGCCCACCGTAGCGACTGTGGGCCTCTATTGCATGACATATCGCCTCAATCTCTTGCGGTCCGTAACCTGCCTCCGCAAGTACGCCCCGAGCAAGCAAAGCGCCTGTCTCATAGTGATTGCTCGCGCATATCGGCACGGCAATGTCGTGCAGGAGCGCCGCCGCCTCGATCACCTTCGCATCCGCGCCTTCGCTAGCGCCGAT
Organism: Bacillota bacterium; assembly: GCA_019136685.1. Taxonomy (GTDB): domain Bacteria; phylum Bacillota; class DTU025; order DTU025; family DTU025; genus UBA5389. Next base: position 5,064 of record JAGVTS010000020.1, read on the forward strand.
CTCCATGCTCAGAGCTACTACTCGAGCCACGTGGTCAGGCCCGGCAAACGGATGATCAGTACTGTTCCTTTCAAGCCATGCTCTCAAGATACCAACCCTGTCCTGCGAGAGGTCCTCCATCATAATCACTCCCAGTTCGTCGATGATGCTGCCGTGATATCTAGCGCGAATCGAACAGACTGGGCCCTAGGAGCTGTTCGGGCGGGATTTCGCGCTCTAGTAGGTAGAAGAACACCGACACAGCCAGTAGATCAGCGGAGCCGCCCGGGTTGAGCCGCCTTGCGGCAAAGCAGGTATCCATTTCCGTGATCTTGTCGCGCCCGGGCGTAGTTCGGACGCTACCTAGGCGCAAGGCCTCCCGGGCCTGCGACTGAACGTATCGAAGCCCACCCAAGCCGTGCCGTGCCAGAACAGTCGTGTCTTCTACGACCGCAAGCAGGCTAACCAGCGCGCCGACAAGGCAATCGTTCACGCTGTATCCTGCGTCTATCAGGGAGGTGAACGTTGGCAGCGCGTGGTCGAACACCGAAGGGTATCCGCCGATGGCTTCGCCTCGGATGCCCGTGGCGCCATATCGGGCGCACGCTCGCTCACCTCCGCTGGCGGGCGTGCGCTCGCCGTCGGCCAGTCCTCTCAATTCGTCCTGAAGAGGCGCCGCCGCTCGGATCACCGCCGATCGCACATCCGCAGCGCCGGGCCGGCACGATGCGCGGAGGGCGTATCCTGCCGCCCCCACCGCCAGACCAAGGGAGAATATGAGGCCCTTTTGCGTGTTCACTCCGCCGGTCGCGCTGAACATTGCCGTCTCCGCCTGTATCCCATGGGGGCGCAACGCGTGAAGCAACGCGTCAGGCTGGCCCTGAAGTTCTGCCCCGGCCTGCACCAGCACGCCGTACCAAGGGGCCAGAGCGGAGCTTGACGCCAGGAATGTTAGGTAGTTCATGTCAGCGTGAGATCCCGTCCCGGATGGGTTTACCAGGCCGGGCGATGGTCGGCAGGCGGTCTCCAGAAGCATTGCGTACACTGCCTTCCGCGCCATGGCCAGGACTGCTTGGCGGCGCATGCCAAGGAGCATCCTCTCGATCTCAGCTTGGAGCTCCAAGAGTGTGTGCTTGCCGCCCCGGCGGCATTCCTGGACATCGCCGCCGCATATCAGGCACGTACGTGGCGCAATGCCCAGGTCTTGTCGGCTGACCGGCCGCCCCTGAAGATCGTACACATCCAGGTCGAACAGCCGTCCCACTGGGTGCGCCTCCTCCAGCTCTACCATTTGCGCCTTCACTGCCCGCGGATCACCCTCCGACACAATCAGCATGATACTGGGGCCGGCCGGGCCGCTGCGGATCTCGCGATGGTGAATGAGCCACTTGCAGTCAGCCGCCCTGTCGTCCAAGGCGGCGGCCAGCTCGGCAAAGATCATGCCTGCGATCCTGCCGGACTTATCTGGGCCCGGCATGACGACAGTGCCCAGAATAGCCGGCTTGGACCATCGCTCGGCCAGATCGACGGCGGCGCGCCACCGGGTTTCCTTGTCGTCGAGCAGGTTGGTGATGTCGCTGTTGGCAGTGGCGCTGTCTATTGGCAAGATCGCCCCTCCCTGATCCTCTCGATGATGGGTTCGGCTTCAGCCGATCGGAGGTAGTCGTATGTAGTAGGCGGGACCATGGATTCTGCCGCCGCCCAGTCGCCGAGGCGCACCGCCTCCCTTACGCGTGATGCGCTGATCGGCTCGCCGTTTAGCTCCAGCCGGGGTATCTCGAGCACCGACACTCCATATCCCGGCAACTCGCGACGGATGATAGCATTGTACACGCTGGTAACCGGGCAATGAGGTTCGTGCCCCACGTACCGGTGGGTTATGCATAGAGCAGGCACAATGTACCGACCGAAGATAGTCGCGTCCAGCGCTGCGTGATCCTCCACCTGCTCTGCCGGATCGCGTGTGAAGTAGCTGGGGAAGGTGGCCTGGGAGATCACGTACTGCCCACCGTCGTGCACCGTCATATTGGGGATGTGGGCCGTACCCCGCCGGACCAGCGTCCTCCGAACGTCATATGGAAAAGCGGAGAGATCCTCCCGCACCACAAATACATGCAGCCAGTCGCTGGCGCCGGCGGCCGTCTCGAGCAGGCGCTGGTGGCCAAGGGTGAACGGGTTGCAGTTGACTACGACGGCGGCGACGGCGCCGCCCGCCATCGTTCTCCGGGCCGCGAGAGTCGCGACGAAATCGCGAACGCTCTCGGGCCCCGATTCCAGCAGCACTACACTACGGTCAACCCTGGCTACTTCTTGAAACCCCAGGCTGAGGAAGGTGTTCAGGTTATGGGGCCTGGTGTAGACGAAAGTGTGCCAGTTGCCGCGACGGTACTCCTCCTCCAGCAGGAGGGTGGTGAGCGTGGCCATGACTCCCTGGCCCCGTACATCTTCATCGGTGGCGAAACACTTCAGGACCGGGCCGGCTATTGAGCCTGTAGCCACTATTCTAGCGCCGGCCTCGGCCACGAGTGTGTACTCCAAGCCGCGCTCCATCCTCAGCCCATTTGCGTGCAGGAACTGCTCGACCCTGCGGCCGTCCGGCCCGGCGAGCGAAGCCCGCCGTATGGTCACGCCCTCCACTAGCTCTCACCTCCCGAGCGCCTGGGCGGCAGCTCGGCTACTTCTCTCCATCGGCCGCGGTCGCGCGGTGTGCCGCCGCCTCCACTCGCGCCCGGATGCAGTAATCCAGGGCGCCTCTGTCCTGTATCGTGACGCGGGCGTCCACCACTCCGAGCTCACTCAGCGTTTCGCGGACAACGCGGCGAATCTCCTCGCCGTACTGCGCCTCGACGATGCTGTGTACCTCCAGCTCAAGCTGCGCGCCGGCTTCGGGCGACCGAGGCGAAACGATCACCATCACGTCTCCGGATTCAAGCGTGCCGGCTTGCCCGTTTCGGACGATCTTCACTCGCGCTCACCTCCCGCGCCGTCGCACCCAGCAGCCTTCGCCATCTTGAGCACCGTCTGCGCACGCTGGACCACAGGCATATCGATCATCTTGCCGTCCAGAGCTATGGCGCCCAGGCCTCGCCTTATGCCGTCTTCGTAAGCCTCCACTACGCGTCGTGCACGGTCGATCTGAGCCGCTGTGGGTGTGAACTCGCGATTGATCGTTTCCACCTGGCGCGGGTTAATCGAGAGCTTGCCCTCAAACCCCACAGAAATGGCCTCTCGCGTATCGGCGGCCAAGCCTTCCTCATCGTTGACATCCACGAATACGGTGTCGATGGCGGCAACTCCGCATGCCCTAGCAGCCATGGCGACCAGGCATCGCGCGGTGAACACCTCGCGTCCGGCCTTCGTCCTCTGGATCCCCATGGATGTGGCATAGTCCTCAGCGCCAAAAGCTATGGCTACCACCCTGCCGCAACTGGCGGCGATCTCGCTCCCGCGCAATACCCCAGCCGGCGTCTCGAGCATCGGGATCAGGGCCGTCGGCAGGTCGCCGAGCTGCCTGTCGACTCCCACAACATACTCGGGCGTTTCAGCCTTGGGAATGAGCAGCACCTGCACATCCACGTGTTTGAGAGCCTCGATATCGCGCTTACCGTCTTCAGTATCAGGAGGGTTTACCCGCACCGCAATCTCGGCGCCGGCAAAATCCAGCTCTCTGACGGCGTGCACCACCAGTCGCCTCGCCGCGTCCTTCTGAGACGGCGCCACCGAGTCCTCCAAGTCTAGGATTATCGTGTCGGCCCCATATATCGGGCAGGTCTGAATCATGCTGGGGTTGTTGCCCGGCACGAACAGCATGCTCCTGCGAATTCTCTCCTTCGCGTTTGTTGCTATCATCATGCCCACCCCCTATCGACCCGCCCAGGCGACGGGCTGCCGCACCACGTCGATAACGGTGCCGTCACGGTATTCGACCACGCCAATGATCTCGTCGGTGAACTCCGGGCGCTTCGGCGTGCCCGCCATCTGCTCGGCCCTGGCCTTCAGTTCTTGTATGCTGACCACGGGCAGCCGCGCTTGCTTGAAGCTTTGGAGCAAGTCCTGCCTGGCGGGGTTCACGGCCAGTCCGTACTCAGTCGCTACTACATCCACGGTTTCGCCTGGCGTGACCACGGTTATGACATCGTCCACGATGGCCGGGATCCGGCCGTGCAGGAGCGGTGTGCCGATAATCGTGAGCTTGGCGCCTGCCGCGGTGTCAGGATGCCCGCCCGGTCCGGCCCGCATCACTCCATCTGCGCCTGTCAGCACGTTCACGTTGAACTTCGTATCAACCTCAAGCGCGCTCAGGATCACCACATCAAGGCCATGCACTGCGCATCCCTTGTTGTGGGGATTGGCGTAGTAAGAAGCGCTTATCTCCACATGTCGGGGATTGCTCCCCAGCGAAGCTATGGCGTCCAGATCGAAGCTTTGCACATCGTAGATGGCATCGAAGAACCCCTGTTCCAGCAGGGAGACGGTGGAGCCTGTGATGCCGCCCAGAAGGAAGCTTCCATGGACCTTCTCACGCTGCATGATCCCTGCGACGAGCTGGGTTACCGCAAGCGACACGCCGCCGGTGCCCGCCTGGAAGCTGAAGCCGTCTCGCACCAACCCCGACGCCTCCACAGCCGCCGCGATCTCCTGAGCGATCAGGATATCGCGCGGGTTCTTGGTGCTGCGGATGGCGCCTGTGGCAATCTTGCTCGAATCGCCGATGTTGTCGACGCATACGATGTGGTCCACCTGTGTGCCTGGGATAGAGATGCGCGTGAGTGGAGCTTGCGACAGACTGTCGGTGACCGCCACGACCCGGCGGGCGTATTGCGCGTCGGCCATGGCATAGCCGAGGCTGCCGCAACGGGACGTCCCGTCGGCGCCATTGATGTTCCCAAACCGGTCGACGCAGGGCGCCGCGATGAACGCCACGTCGATGGAGAGTTCGCCGGCCTCGATAGCCCTGGGTCGTCCGCCGTGCGTACGAATGGTAACGGGTTCGCGCAGCAGGCCGCGCGTCAGGATTGGACCGAGCTCGTCCACGATAAACCCGTGCTCCATTCGGGTAATGACGCCATCTTCGATATAGTTGGCGAAGAGATCGTCCACTGGATGCGGCCCAGTCACTGTGAACTTAAGATCCCTGATTCCCATCTCGCGAATGGTATCAAGGACCATGTTGGTGACACGGTCTCCGAAACGAAGATGGTGATGGAATGAGACCGTCATCCCATCTTTGAGGCCCACTGCCTGAATCGCTTCTTTCAGATTTGCCAGCGTCTTGTTCTCGCCAGGGCGACTGCACGATGCCGGCATCGGCGCTCTGGGCCCCGCCGGGCCGGAGGCAAATGGCCCCCGATACGGTGCTACCGTCTTGCGCCCGGCTATGCTGTCAGGGATTTCTCTCCCTGCGGCAGAAAGCATGTTAAGTCTCACCTCTTGGTTCTCTCTCTATCTTGCGCGGCGAGTTCGTACACATCGCCGCCGTACATGTCGTTGCCGACAATAGCGGGGAAGTCGCGCACTTCATAGCGGCGTATGGCTTCCGGCCCTAGCTCGGGATATGCCACCATTTCCGCCTTCTGTACGCATTGGCCGAGGAGCGCTGCGACCCCTCCGGCAGCCACGAAATAGACTGCATGCCGCGCAGCTATGGCCTCGCGCACTGCGGCCGAACGCTTGCCCTTGCCTATCATCGACTGAAGCCCATGCTCAAGCAGGATAGGCGTGAAGCCGTCCATACGGCTCGACGTAGTTGGGCCCACCGCTCCGGCAACATGCCCGGGGCGCGCCGGCGTCGGCCCAGCGTAATAGATGCACTGGTTTCGTATGTCGAACGGAAGCGCCTCACCGGATTGGATTGCCTGGACTATCCGCGCATGAGCGGCGTCTCTCGCCGTGTACACCGGGCCGCATATCAACACCTGGTCGCCTGCACGCAGCCTGGCCACGGTCTCCTCGTTCATAGGCAATGTCACGCGTATGGGCTGATCCATTGGATACACCTCCCGGCTGTGTCAGATAGTCGTTTCCCCTACTCGATGCACGTGGCAGTTGAGGTTGACCGCCACGGGCAGGCAGCCAATGTGCGTTGGCAGAGTGTCGACGGCGACCGACAGAACTGTAGTATCGCCGCCCAAGCCCATTGGCCCTATCCCGGTGGCGTTGGCAAGGCGCATTATCCGCTCCTCCATCGCCGCGAGCCTAGGGTCGGGGCTAGCAGATCCCACCGGGCGCAGAAGAGCCTTCTTGGCAAGCAAAGCAGCTGCCTCGAACGTGCCTCCTACTCCGACGCCGACGAAGAACGGGGCGCAGCTGCTGACGCCGGCCTTTCGCACGACCTCCACAGCAAACTGCACAATGCCTTCCTCACCGTCTGCCGGAACCATCATCCTCACCTGGCTCCCATTCTCGCCTCCGCCGCCCTTGGTCATGACCCGGATTCGCACGGCTTCGCCGGGCACGATCGACGTATATAGAACTGAAGGCGTATTGTCTCCAGTGTTCTTGTCATGAGTAACGGGATCCGAAACCATGGATGTACGCAGATACCCCGCGATGTAGCCCTCGCCTACTCCGCGGTCGACTGCTTCCTTGAGATCGCCCCCCCGAAGCTGCACACCCTGCCCGATATCAAGGAACACCACGCCAAAGCCGGTATCCTGACACACAGCGATTGATTGAGCACAAGCAATCTCGGCGTTAACGATCATCTGCTCCAGGATGGACTTAGCACGCGGATGCCTCTCTGCCGCGAGAGCTCGTTTGTAGGTGTCGACGACCTCGGGAGCTAGATGGTAATTGGTCTGCATGCACAGTTCGCGCACGGCAGCCTGAATCTCCTCTACGTGCACCTGCCTCATACCCCGGCCTCCCTTCATGCTTGCTCGAAGCGCCGCGGGCGGAGAGACGTCCGTACGCGGCGCCCCGAGCATCGCAAAGCGTTGCAGAAGCGTTTCTACTTGATGCGGCCCTTCATTCTCAGAATGGCCAACGTCCGGCGCATCTCATTGCGGACCAGCATCATACCCTCGTCCACGCCCATGCCCGGCTTGGCCAGGATCTCCTCGACTTGAGTGGCCAGAGCGATGTGAGCCGACACCTGGGTCGACTTGTCAGTGTCAGTGCAGCTGCCGCCAAGGTAACTGCCTACACCGTTCTTCTTGCAGAGCAGAATCGCCTCGATGGTGTGATGAACCGACCCGTACACAGGCGTCTTGACCTGGAACGTGTCAACAGCCTTTGCATCGATGAAATCCTGCATGTCCTGGAGTGTGTTGTTCCACTCGTCCACGCTGATCTTCACGTTGCACCCACGCTGGGCAAGCTTGGCCTTTAGGGCCCGGTTGTACTCTATTGTGCGCTCCTTGGTCCCGCCGTCGATGGGGTACTCGAACCTAAGCGCATGCGGCGCGAATTCCTTCTCCATATCGACCAGTGCGTCAGCCAGCGCGTCGAGGTCATCGTCGAAGGCCTTGCCCAGAAGTCCATATACGTCGCACTGGAAAATCGGGCAGTACCCGGGTTCTCCGATCTGGTCGATGCGCTTCACTATCCAGCGAAGATACTCCCTGAGCGCCTCGCCCTTGTGCCCGATCTTGTCTAGCGTATTGAAAAGACCATGAGGTATGACGTCAGCCTGCTTCAGGATCATCTTGTCGACGTTCGAGTATCTCTCGTCGCCGGTCTGCGCATAGATGGGACGCTCAACGGGCGATATCTCAAGACCGTATTCGTCGGCTACTACTTCGGCCATCGTCTTGTGCTGCGATTTGGCCACGGCGTCCAGTATGGCCTGGGAGATTCCGTACCTGATGGAAGCCAGCATACGCTTGCCGTCCACTTCCATGTTGTCGAACTGGATGGCGAGCGACCGGAAGTCGGTCAGCTCAAGCCCTCTCAGCTTGGGCAGCACGTTCTTCTCAATGAAGGGCACGTACTTCTTCGCGTCGAACAGCGGGTCTCTGCCGCCTGCACCGGAGTACTGGTTCGAGGTGCAGTCTCCGGTGGCAATCTGCCCGTCTTCCAGCACGAGAATGATGGAAGCGCATTCGGCCGGCTGCCGAACTCTCCTAAAGCCCGGGGTAACGGGGTCACCAAGGTACACCATTCCATCAGCCTTGGCGCCTGCCCTGATTGCCAGCTGGTCGTCGTAGTAGAAACCCGACAGACCCGCGACTACTGCAGCGTCCTTTACTCTCATTGCAAGTCCTCCTCTTGTGGTAATACGTGATCTGTACACGAGTTTGCAAATGCGACTGCGCGGAGGAGAGGCCCAGGCTACATCCCGCGGGCGAACTTCACCGCAGCAATCGCCAGGGCCCTAGTAGCATCCACCACCGGCACCGATATGTCGCCATCCTCCAGTATCAGCGGAATCTCAGTGCAGCCGGCGATTACCGCCTCCGCCCCCTGAGCCGCTAGGTGCTCGCCGGCGTCGGCCGCAAGCTTCTGGATATCGGGTCCTGTTTGACCCGCCTTCACCGCAAAGATTGCCTTCGTGGTCATGTCCTGATGCTTCTCGTCAGGAGCTATGACCTCAATGCCCCTCTCGGCGAAGGTTCGATGGTAGATACCGATTTTCACCGTGGACGGCGCAGCCAGAAGCCCGATCTTCTTCATATTGGGCCAGCGCTCAACTGCGTATTCCGCGGCAGCCTTCATGATGTGCAGCACCGGAACCCCAACACTCGCCTGGATCTCATCGTGCCAGGTATGCGCCGCGTTGCAGGGCATAACCATCACGTCTACTCCTGCCTTCTCCAGCAGCTTAGCAGAACTTACAAGGTAGGGCCCTGGGTTCTCCTCGCCCCTCATGATGTGAGCCGTCCGGTCGGGGATCTTGGAGTTGCAGTCGATGATTATCCTCAGGTGTTCCTGGTCCGTCTTGGCCGGCGTCGCCCGGAGTATCTTCTGAAACAGATCTACCGTGGCGTCGGGCCCCATGCCTCCGATTATCCCTACGATTTTTTCCTTCATGTTCGGATATCCCCTCCTATGAGGGCTGCACTCCCTCGTCAATCAGTCACTTAGCAGCGCCAATGATCTTGTCCATGGATTTTAGGCCGTTGCCTGTCAGCACTATCACACTGGTCGTGCCGGGAGCACAAGCCCCCGACTTGAACAGACGCGTCGCCCCAGCCAGCGCAGTCGCAGATGTGGGCTCAATGCAGAACCCCAGCCGCGCCGCCATAGATACAGCGGCTATGATCTCCTCCTCGTCGGCAATCTCTATGATGCCACCGGTAGACTTGACAGCATGTACGACCTCAGGACCCCTTATCGGGTTGGCGCACGCGATCCCCTCGGCTATGGTGGGCCGAGTTTTCACCCCTGGATAACCGTAGGTAAAAAGGCTGTAAAACGGCGCGCAGTTCCTGGCCTGCACCGCAAACAAGCGCGGCATCTTGTCGATCTCGCCCGCTGCGATTAGCTCCTGAAAGCCCTTGTAGAGCCCAAGCAGCGCGCTACCCATACCTAAGGGGACAATAACGTTGCCGGGCGCCTGCCATCCCAGCTGCTCCCAGAGTTCAAAAGCGAGCGTCTTTGTACCCTCCAGGAAGAGCGGATGCCAGTTGTGGCTCGCGTAGAATGTGCTCGTGGCTGCCTCCAGGGCAGCCTGGGCCACATCCTCACGAGAGCCGGCGATCTTAACCAGCCGTGCGCCGTACATACCTATCTGAAACAGCTTGCCCGCCGATGTGGAAGCGGGAACGTACACATCGCACTTCATGTTGGCCGCGGCGCAGTAGGCCGCGATGGACGCCCCAGCGTTGCCCGAGGAGTCTTCGAGCACGTGGTCTATTCCCAACTTCTTCAGGTAGTTGACTACGATAGTCGTGCCCCTATCCTTGAAAGAGCCGGTGGGCATCATGTAGTCCAGCTTGAACCTGACATCGCTGCCCTCCCAGACAGCGTCTACCAGCGGAGTCAACCCTTCCTGAAAATCTGTGGCCGCCTCAGAGAGGGATAGCGGAAGGGCTTTCTCGTAGCGCCACAGTGAGAACCTGTCGGCGATTACATCTTCCCTGTGAAGATGTTCAGCATCTTCGGCGTTGAGATGCCCGCCGCACTCACAGCGCCACACTGCCTCGCTCACAGGATACGTCCGCCCGCACGTCCGGCAATGGTACTGCAATTCGCTCTACCCCCTCACAGCAGCCAGTTCCTCGACAGCTACGGCGGCCTTGTCGATTTCGTCTTCAGTATTGTAGTAGTGTATCGATATCCTGACCAGCTCCGAAAGGCCTAGGCTTCTCAAAGCCAGTAGGCAGTTTTCCTCCACAATCGTACAACACACAATGCCCCGCATGCCCATCTCGCGAACCACCTGATCGCCGCTGATCCCGGCCACGTTTACAGGCACTGTGGCCAGCGAGCCGTGGGCGATATCATAGACTGTGACTCCTCGGATCTCCGAGAATCGCTCTCTCGCGAGCGCGCCCAGATGGGCACTGCGTTCACCGATCCACTCAAGACCCACGTCATGCGCGAAACTCGCCGCGGCCTCAAGCCCGGCAAGCAACACGTATGGATAGTCGCCGGTCTGAAGCCTCTCGATATCCTGCGCTAAGCGATACTCGGTCGGCCCCACCCATTCAGCGCATCGGGCGCCCATATAGGGCGGCCTCAGCTCGGGTATGATCGCCTTCCTCACGTACAGGAAACCCAGTCCGCGCGGGCCGCGCAACCATTTTCTGCTCGTTCCGAACAGAAAATCGCATCCGATTCTGCCCACGTCTATCGGGAATCTCCCCACAGCCTGTGTGGCGTTCACAGCATAGAGTGCCCCTGTCTTTCTTACAACCCGGCCGATCTCCTCCACCGGCTGCACCACGCCGCAGAAAGTCGGGACATACGGCACGACAACTATCCGGGTACGCTCATCAAGGAACGGTTCGAAGGCGGCGGGATCTAGGAACAAGCCTTCACTCGGCACTACCCTGATCTCTAGCCCTTCATCCTCTGCAGCCCTGATAAAGGATTCGGCCACCGACCTGTAGTCAAGGTCGGTCATCACGATGTTGCCCCCGCGCGGCCACGACAGGCCGCCTGCGATCACGTTCACAGAATAGGTAGCGCTCTGCGTGATGGCGATCTCGTCTGCCCCGGCCCCGATGAGACGA
>JAGVTS010000249.1 GCA_019136685.1 Bacillota bacterium
TCCTGCTCCTTCGCCACGGAGATGTGAAGCCAGAGAATAAGAAGGCACTCGGCAGACTACTGCTCTACTTCGCTGGTGTCACAGACGTCGCACCTGCTACCATTCGGTGGGACGCATTGAGGTGCCATCGCAACAATGCGTCATACCGTATGCTTCTGGGCATCTGCCGACTGACGGTTAAGGGCCTGCTTCTGACCACAGAAGCCGGGATGCACAAACTCGCCGCGTGGCTTCAGGACGAGGAAATGCACCGTCTGTATGAGAGGTTTGTGCTGTCGTATTACTCGCGGCATCATCCCGAGTTTCTGCCGAAAGCAGCATTCATCGATTGGGATATTCCCGATGACGAGAAGAGTGTCTATCTGCCTGTAATGAAGTCCGACATCACCCTGCAGAGTGGTGATAGGAGGCTGATTATCGATACGAAGTATTACAGCCGGACGATGCAGTTCAACGCGCTTTATGATAGCAGGACCTATATCTCAAGCAACATCTATCAGGTTTACACCTACGTCAAGAATAGCGACAAGGGCTCGACCGGGAACGTCGCGGGAGTTCTGCTTTACGCCAAGACCGACGAGACCGTTACGCCAGATGAGGACATGATCATTGGCGGCAATCGAATTAGCTTGAAAACACTCGACCTTAATCGTGACTGGCACGTAATTACCACTCAGTTGGAAGAACTGTGCCGATGGTTGACGTGCGTGTAGGCGGACGTGAGGCTTTCACTCGGAGACAGCGAGCTGGAGGCTCTGCTGTATCCGCAGCCTTCGGGCAGAAGAGCCAAGCCCGAACAGAGGGAGCTAAACAATGGATGAGAGCTCTGAAGGAAGAGCGCGACATAGACGCACTTGTGCGCTGTCCAGATGCTCAAGAGATCAAGCGTGTCAAGTCGTCAAAGAAGGATGATCTCGATTTCGACAGCGTAGCCGACGAGGCCAGCACGTTTATCGATTACGCTTTGCGCCAGTACTACTTCGCGCCCAATATGTACGTTCCGAAAAGAGAGAGGCCAAAGTGGAGATTCATCGCGAAACGCCTGTACCGCAACCTCGTACCGTGCGCCGCCGACCCCGAGAACCTCGAAGAGGCGGCAGATCTAGTTGAAGAGCTGTTTGTACGCAAGGCAATCGCATTGGCGGCCGACGGCTCATCCAGCCGATGGACATATTCGTCCGGACTCTCGCCGATTTCTACAACCAGCCTGAACTCATACTCGGTCAAATCACAAAGGCTATAGCCAAAGGAGTACGTCCCCGCCCTGCGCTTATCGAGCTGGCCAAGTCTATTGGGCATTCGCACAAGGATACCGACTCCAAGTAGGTTTTGGTCCCTCCGCCGCAGGCGTGGCAAACCGCGCTCGTATGCAGGCGCAGCACCTAGCCGCAACATTGCGACCAGGGCCGAGGTCAAGGTCGAGATGTGTGCGACTACTCCTCAAACTCGTACATCAACGTAACGCTCTCGCTGGTCGACACGTCTTCCGGGTCTATGTCGACCGAGGGGGTCGCAGCGCTATCGCACACCACCCCGTATGCAGGTTGCCCGGACACGCGAATTTCGTCCCAGCCGTGCGCCATGCTCTGCAGTTTCCCGAGCTTCACGCCGGCAGCCTGAGCTAGGGTTTCGGCGCTAAGCCTGGCCACTCTGACGGCCTCTGCAAGCGCCCGCTGCCCAAGATCCTCCGTATCCTTGACCGAGAAGTGGATCTGTATCTCGGCGCCGCTCCGGCCCTGGGAAATCACCCCGAGCACCCGGTTGAGCATCTCCTTGTCGACAGGCAGTTCGATCTGCAGGCTGTGTGACGCCGCGTACCCCTCGAACACGTACCGGTCCTTGACATACCGCCGCTCGATCTCCACACCGAAGTCAGTGGTCTTCAGCTCTGCGCAATCGACGCCGGAGGCTGCGAGGTCCCGGCGAAGGGTCGCTGTGCGCTCGTTCAGATTGTCCAAGCAGTCGGCGTAGTCTCGTGCCTTGCTTCCGACGCCAAAAGACAGTGTCACAGTATCCGGCGGGGCCAAAGCATAACCCTTGCCCTTAACCGTGATCAAGCCCATGATAGACCCTCCTCGATAGTCACTAAGGATTCCGTGAAGTGAAATACTCCGCTAGTGGACTTGCCTGTTGCATGGCTAATCCCGATGCGCCGTAGCTTCCTCATCCACCCAGTCTTCCTCTTCCCACGTCATGCCTTTTCGCCCGGGGACCTTCCTGGTGGGCCCGGCCCTATAGAATCGGCATGACTTCGGGCCATAGCAGAATGTCTCAAACCGGTACTTACGTCGGTCAGGGTTCCAATGGTCAATGATGATCTCCACCGGCATCCGACAGCCCCAGATACATGGCATACAGGACTTCCCGTATACCGCAGGCTGAAGCCGTCGATGCCCGCGCTCTCGGTAGACCTCGAGCGCCGGCGCAACTCCACTGTAAGGAGGCGAATCATCGGCCGGTTCCGCTTGGCGCTGAGTCAGTTTCAAGCCTGATGTTTTGTAGTAGGAGGCGCTCTCCAGCCGCGCATCTGCCACCGACTCCGAGGCACCCTGGATCCGGTCGCCGATGCGGAACCGATGCTTTTCTTGAGCTGCCCTCCCGATCGCGACTAGGAACTCGTCGGCCTGGCCATCCGCCAGCCCATTGACACGCAGAACGTAACCAAGATACGTGTGACTGCGCTCATCGAATGAGCGTGTGAGACGTATCCTGGGCTGGACTGAACACACAAGGCCTTCCCACTGCACCTTCCCGCCCAACACTTGCACCTCCCATGCCCATCATGTCAGTTAGCCGATTCGTCGTCATACTCCTCCCTGGGTAATCCGATTTGAACACCTTTTGGCTGTGCAGAAACCGAGCGGCACGGACTAACCCCTCTTCAGCCGGTGTTCACAGGCGTCCCAGTCCTATCTCAGGCGGAAGTCATCCGCGCCCAACGATGCGGTGAGCAAACCGAATACCTCATGAACTGCGGCCCACGAGGCAGCCATCGGCAGCGGCTACCTAGACATCTTGATACGCCGCCCCTACGCGTCCCGTCTGCCTACACCGGATCGGACCCCGGTAAGCCTAAGTGGTTCTTGACGGTGGCGCAAAAGACCTTAGCGTGCTCCAGGACTATTCGGGCGTCCACGATGTCAAGCGCCATAGTCGCCAAGGTTGCGAAGATCAAAGGCCTAGAGAAGATGCCGGTGGAGAGAGGAGTCTAGGATTCCGGTCTTGACAAAACGCTGCCCAAAGGCCGAGATCACAGCGGAATGCTTGGAGAACGAGAGATCCTGGTCAAGGAGAAGTGCCTCCGCCGCGTAGAACATGGCCTAATATGCCCTGCTAACGGCGAAGTCGGGGAAGCCATTTGCACACAGGTGCTCCGCCGCCGCCAGGCTGCGGTCGGCCTTCAGAACAAGATCTGCTACGTCAGGCGTCGTCACAGACTCACGCCCTCCTTTCGGACATTCAGCAGAAACGGCGTCTTGCCCGAGCGATACTCGTCGATTCCCATGGGAACCACGGAGATCACTGTGTCGTACCGGAGCGACAGGTCTGCGATAGCCGCGGAATAGTGTCGTCTCTCCCGCGCCCCTTCATAGTCCCCGAGCAGAAGCACTAGATCGATGTCGGAACCTGGCGCCGCCGTGCCTCGGGCATGGGAACCAAAGAGCACAAGACCCAAGAAGCGGTCGCCGTAGATTCCCCGCAAGGTGGCCTCGGTTTCACCAAGGATAGTCTGGAGGCGAGACGAGGCGGCATACGGTCCCCCAATAGCGTCTGAGTCTATGCCCATCTGAAGCGCACCTCCATTCGCGCTTGCTGCGCCATCATCGTGGCGTGTCATCATTATACCAGATGTCCGTAGTGCTTCCCGGTTTCATGTTCTCTATGATCGCCGGGCCGACGGGCCCGGCAGAAGCCAGGCGCCTATATGCGGAAGGTAGCGGCCGGTTTTCATCGCCGGGAATGGCCGCGGCGACCCGGTGATCATGAGCATAGAAACGTACGACGAGATGCTAGAGACGGCGAAGCTGGATACAGCAAGCGCAGAGGATCTCGGTCATCGCGCCTCAAGATGATCTTCCGTCAACCTAACGATCTCTATGTCGCCAAACCTTCGCTTGACTCTCTCTGCTAGGCTCTCTATGCCAAACACTTCGGTGAAGGTGTGACTGCCGACTATCAGGTTCATACCCATGAACTTCGCATATTCGATTGTATATAGGATTTTCTCACCTGTTATGTATGTGTCGCAACCTTTCTCAAATGCTTCCCTGACGTCCGGAGTCAA
>JAGVTS010000208.1 GCA_019136685.1 Bacillota bacterium
AAACAGCTCAAGCCGTCGCACTCGTTCTCGAACCGTCTCGACCCATCCCTGAAGCGCAACCCGCCCTTCATCAGTCAACGTATACTTGCGCCTAGCCGGGCCCTGGTCGCCTTCTTCCCATTCCGACACGACGTACCCGCTATCCTCCATTCGCCGAAGCGCACGGTACAGCGTGGGCCCTGCGATCTCATCACGGTCAAGCCCGAACTCCGACAGCCTGTCCATGAGCTCGTATCCGTGCGATGCCTGGTCCGACAGGAGCAGCAGGATGCACGGCTCCATAAACCGGTCCATACGCCCACGAGCACAGCAACTAGATCGGGACTCTGTCAGCATCTCGCACATATCGACACCTCCAAGCACAGACTAGATACTCACAACATCTATATTCCTAGCGTACATAGTAGACCGTTCTCGCCCGCTTGTCAACGAGCTAGCTAGAGAAGGGCGTGTCGTCCAAAGAAACATGCATTTGTGTCTAGCTAGAGAAGGGCGTGTCGTCCAAAGAAACATGCATTTGTGTCTCTGTCAGGCGTATGTACAATTTGCCCGGGAGGTGAATCCGGTAGAAGAGATGATGGGAATGGAGCTCAGGGAGATGCGGGAGCATTCCAAGACGCGGGAGGTAATCTGATGGACCAAACACCATCTACCCCACAATTCCTGATCGGTGCCTGGGCCGACTCCTCGTCGCCGACGTAGCTCTCGCTGAGGTAGCTGAACTCGGGATAACCTTAATTCACACCTCCGACCGGTCACGCTACCCCCTCGTCCGGAGCACCGCCCGCTCCAGTGCCGACACCCCATAGTAGAGCAACACGGAAACGATAGACAGCAGTATCACCGAACTCATGACCAGGCTCATGTTGAACACCTGCCCGCCGTAGACTATAAGGAAACCCAATCCGGCTCTGGACACCAGGAATTCGCCTACGATCGTACCCACCATCGATAGCCCCACGTTCACCTTGAGCGCGGCAATCATCACCGGCACGCTCGCCGGTAACACCACCTTGCTGAGTATCTGCAATCGCGCGGCGCCGAAGGTTCTGAGCAGTTTCACCCGGTCCGGATCCACCTCGCGGAAGCCAACGTAGACCATCATGATCGTCACGATCACCGATATGGAGATGGCCATGGCAATGATAGCGGTGACGGTCGTTCCCAGCCACACGATGAATATGGGGCCCAGCGCCACCTTGGGTATGGAGTTGAGCACCACGATGTACGGGTCCAGAATGTCCGACAGCAAATCCGACCACCACAGCATCACCGCCGCCACGATCCCGATCAGCGTACCCACCGTGAACCCGATGGCCGTTTCGCCCACGGTCATCCCGAGGTGAAGCCAGAGCTCCCCGCGGCGCGCCATCGACACCGCTGTGACCAGAGCCCTGGACGGTTGCGACACGACGAAGGCGTTAATCCATCCCTGCCGTGCCGCAACCTCCCACAGTGCCACAAACGCCGCCAGCAGGACCGCTCTGGCAGTGCCTACCAGCATGCGACGTCTCGCCAGACCCCGTAGGAACGCCTCATGTTCGTGCGACGACTGGAACCAATCCGACTGCGCGGCCATCCTCGGTCAGCTCCTTCCATATGGCGTTGAAGTAGGTGCGAAACTCGGGCGCTTCCCGGCGCCCAATAGGCGTCTGCCGCTCACAAGTAAGGCTGATTCTGTGGCTGGACTTGATCCTTCCCGGCCTCCTGCTCATCACGAGCACCCTGTCGGACATGGCTATCGCCTCCGAGATGTCGTGTGTCACCATGAGCGCCGTGAGTCGCTCCGCCCTCATGATCCGGTACAGATCCTCGGACACCTCAAGCCTGGTCTGATAATCCAAAGCCGACAGAGGTTCATCCAAGAGCAGCACATCCGGGCGAGTCGCAAGTGTTCGGATAAGCGCTGCGCGCTGCCGCATCCCACCCGAAAGGTGACGCGGATAGTGGCGCTCGAACTCGCCTAGGCCGTACGCAGTAAGCATGCGCCTGACCGTTTCGACACTCTCGCGTGTCACCGCCCGCTGCACCTCGAGCCCAAGGAGGGCGTTGCCCAGTATGGTGCGCCATTCATAAAGACAGTCCTGCTGGAGCATGTAGCCTACGTGCCCGCTGGGCCCGGCGACCGCCTCGCCGCAGACCTCGACGCTCCCGGACGTTGGCTTGATCAGGCCGGCAACCAGCGACAGCACCGTGCTCTTCCCGCATCCGCTGGGGCCCACCACCGCCACGAACTCCTGCGGGGCCACCTCCAGGCTTGTGTTGGCGAGAGCCACAGTCTCGGCTTCCCGGGTGTGGTAAGTCATCCACACCCGGTCTAGCCTGATCGCGCTGGAGCCCGCCCCGTTCACTCCACCGCTCATTTCGTCTTCAGCGCGGCTCGCGTAATCTCAGTCGTCATCAGCGCATTTGCCGGAACCGTGGCCTTCAGTTCGCCCGCCGACGCCATTACCTCCTGCAACCGCATAAAGCCGCTCGGCGATACCTCGGGCGTTTTGGGCCAAGTCCCCTGATCCCGATAGCGCTGCACAATTCGGGCGATCACATCAAGCTTCGTGTCCGGGAAGTAAGGTCGGATGACCTCCGCCGTCTCGGCCGGGGTGTGGTCCTCCACCCACTTCATGCCCCTGTCAAGCGCCCGAGTGAACCGGATCAGCATGTCACGATCCCGCACCAGCTGGCTCCGTCTCACATGGTAGACGGTGTACATGATCTCCCCGCCTAGAACCCCCATGGACGCAACGATCTTGCCCTGCCCCGCCATCTCCAGTTCGGTCATAGCCGGCTCGAACTGAGCAATGTAGTCGCCTGTCCCGGCTGCGAAGGCTCCCGGCGCCGCCGCAAAGGCCAGACTGGTTATGATCTTCACATCCTTGAAAGGCTCGATCCCGTGCTTCTTCAGCACCCACTCCAGCACCATCTCAGGCACCCCGCCCAGGCGCGCACCGACGATCGTTTTGCCCCTCACATGCTCCCAGCTGAAAGGCTCCGGCATCCCGGCGCGGGCCAAAAAGAAGGACCCGTCCATCTGAGTCAGCTGAGCAAAGCCAATCAGATAGTCCGGGGCCCCCTGGTTGTAGATATAGATCGCCGCTTCCGGCCCAAAAAACCCGATATCGCACGCGCCCGAGATCAGCGCAGCAGCGCCCTTGTCGGCGCCCCACGCGGTAGACAGGTCGATCTTAAGACCCTCGTCCTCGAAGAAACCCTGCGCCAGCGCAACATACTGCGGCGCGTAGAATATGGACCTCACGACCTCCGACAGACGAACGATGGTGTACCCACGTCCGACCTTGCCCAGAGCTGCACCAGAAACAAAGACCATTGCGAACGCCACAGCGAGCGCCGCTATTGCCGCAGCCCGAACCATCCTCACCGACCGCCGACTCACGCGGAACATGCTCCCACCTCCATGACGCCAGTCATGTATTGCAGGAGCATATTATGCTGCGGTCACGCTTGCTGACTATCTGTTTTCTCGGTTCGCCTCCGCCGTCGGTGCGTCTCCTGTCGCTGCCTGCGATATCGCGTCCGCCAGCGACTCCATAATCGGGTGTTCGTACAGCTCCACTTCCCCGCGGTCGGCCATGGCTGAAAGCTCCGGATCGATGGGCATCTCGCCGATAAGCGGAATCCCAAGGCCCATGGCCTGCTCTTGCCCGGAGGGCCTGCCGAATGGGTACACTGCCTCGCCGCAGTGTGGGCAGGTGATATAGCTCATATTCTCCACCAAGCCGATCACACGCTTATCCATCATCCGGGTCATGTTTATCGCCTTGCGGACTATGAGTGCCGCGACGTCCTGAGGCGATGACACTGCGATCAGCCCATCAAGGGGCACAGACTGCATGACCGAAAGAGGTACATCGCCCGTTCCCGGCGGCAGGTCTATCAGCATGTAATCAATGTCTCCCCAGTTCACCTCAGACCAAAACCGCTTTATCATGCCCATCAAAAGCGGACCGCGCCACACCACAGGATCGTCCTCCTGCTCAAGCATCAAGTTGAGTGACACGATCCTGATCCTGAGCCTGCTGGTCTGGGCAGGGAAGATCCCCGTCTCCGATGCGTCAAGCCGGCCGTGGACGCCAAACATCTTGGGAATGCTGGGGCCGGTGATGTCGGCGTCCATTATCCCGACCGTATGCCCCCGCCGCGCCAACGCTACTGCGGCCAGCGCCGTCACCGACGACTTGCCGACACCGCCCTTGCCGCTCATTACGCCAATCACGTGCTTCACATCTGACAACGCATTCTGCTCAAACATCTGTATCATGCGAATCGCGCTCCCTTTGTAATGACAAATGCTATCCACGCCTATGCTAGAGGAGTTTTGGACATATGTCAATAACACCCCGCGACCCGCATCGGATGGACTGCGTCGCATAGCCATTATCATCTTCGCCATGCCTCTTCGCTAAACCCGGATCGAGTGTCCCAATTCATGGTTGACGCCTCCCAGGGTATATGGTAGGCTGTACCTGATATTCCACTATCAAGGTGTTGGTGCTTGTGCTCCCAGTATCGCTTCTGCGTGCCGATTCCGAGTCGCCCATCGCCTGCCTCAGGCCGGCTGAAGAGAAGCTCGCCGCGCTCGCGCTCTCAATTGGCGCAGAGCGCGGCGAGCCTCCTGCCAGTGGCCCTCGGCAGGAGCTGTACGTCGGCGAAATCCGTGACGCGCTCATGCCCCACGGCCCCGTCTGCCCCCGCTGCCGCAGTCTCCGGGTGGTTCGATACGGCAAGCGCGGCGCCGCCCAGCGCTACAAGTGCAAAGATTGCTCCTTCCACTTCACCGACCTCACAGGTAGCGTGCTGCATCGCATACGCCGCCGCGACCTCTGGCTCGACTTCTGCCTATGCATGGTGAAAGGCCTCTCCGTGCGCGAGACCGCGAGGAAGCTCCACTTCTCCAAGAACACCGCTTTCGCCTGGCGTCACCGGGTCATATCCGCCCTGTCCTCCGCTGATTCCGAAGCCATCTGCGAAGGCATTGTCGAAGTGGCCCAGTGGCCCGTGATCCGCTCCTTCAAGGGCTCACAACCGCCCGAAGGAATGAGCGTCGATAACCTCGCGCCCGCCATCCGCCGGAACAAGGTCGTGTACCGCCATTTCTACCCCGCAGGTCGCCAGGCTGCGCTCGTAGTCGCAGTGGACCGCTCCGGCCGGGCCCGGGCAGGCGTAGTGCTTCACGGCGGGCGCCTGCGCGACGCGCTTTCCGCCATGATGTCGGAGAAAGCCGACCCGTGTGCCTTCAGAGACCATGCATCTCTCCCCGCGCGTATGGACTGGCCCGGCCGAGTCAACTGGATCGGCAGGCGCAGGGGGCGCATGAACACCGCGGACCGCCTGGATCCAGGGCCGCTCTACCACGTCAGGAACGCCCGCCGGATGCTATACGACTTCCGGATCTGGCTGCGCCCGTTCCGCGGCGTTGCAACCAAATACCTGGTCCGATACTTCTCTTGGCACCTGAGGATGGCCATTCTGGCCCACACACGCGCGGGCGTAGCGGCGACGCTTCTTCTCTTCGAAGCCCTCAAGGCTTATTCGCTAACAAGGACGGGATAGAGCGATCCAGCCCAGCTAGAGGTGGCACCAACCGCCAACTGGGACAGTCGATAGCAAATCCGAGAAGAATGGACCGCGCCACCATGGAAGGAGAAGGAAGCCCAGTCGCGGCCCGTTCGCAGCCGCTGCCAGCGGCTCCACTGAAAACGTGGGAATCATCTCGATTACTGCATTTCTTCAGGCAACGACTGAGATTTCAGGTAGGATACATGTCCATGTACGCAGAATCTACAATATGTGTAGAGGAAGGAATGGTGGTTCAGATGGCAACAGCCCAGGGAGTAATCGATATCAACAGCGATGTTGGTGAATCCTTCGGCGCGTGGCCGATGGGCTATGATGAGCGCACACTGGCCTCGGTGACCAGCGCCAATATCGCGTGCGGTTTCCACGCAGGGGACCCTGCTACCATGCGAGAGACACTGCGGACTGCCGCGAGGCTGAACGTGTCGTGCGGCGCGCATCCGGGCTATCCGGACCTGGTGGGATTCGGGAGGCGCGACATGGCTATGTCTCCCGACGAGGCCGCCGCCGACCTGATGTACCAGGTTGGAGCACTGTGGGCAATTGCGCGTGCCGAAGGAGTCCAGATCAGGCACGTCAAGCCCCACGGCGCCCTCTACAACCGCGCCGCCCGCGATTACGTGCTTGCCCTCGCCCTAGCTCGTGCCGTTCGCTCGCTCGATCTCGGGCTCGTGTTGGTGGGGCTGGCAGGCTCCGCGATGGAGCAAGCCGCCGGTGAGGCGGGCGTCGCATTCGCCCGGGAGGCATTCGCCGACAGGGCCTACAACTCTGACGGAAGCCTGGTGAGCCGGTCGCGACCAGGATCGGTCATCGAGAACCCTGCCATAGTTGCCCAGCGCGCGGTGTCCATCGCACGCAACGGCTCCATAGAGACTTACGACGGGGGACGAATCAACCTGGTCGCCCACACCATATGCGTACACGGTGACACTAAGCAGGCTGCCCAGACCGCCCTCGCGGTCAAGGAAGCCATTGCGACCGCAAGTATTCGGATCGAGCCGCTCTGGGAAATCGTATCTTAGGCGCTGCACCCTCAGCCAGGCTGCAGCAGAGTAAATCAGGATTGAGGGTGATTCGAACGTGACCCAGATGACTCAAGGCCGGGAAGACGCAAGCCCCCGGGAGTTCCGCTCGAGGGTCAGAGCCGCCGAGTGGGCCGCCCCCACCGCAGGTGTATGCATGGGATACGCTCAGGCCAATCTGGCGATACTCCCGGCCACGCAGGCCATGGACTTCCTGGTGTTCGCCAATAGGAACCCCAAGCCGTGCCCGATCATCGAGATTCTCGATCCTGGCTGCCCAGAACCGGTATACAGTGCGCCGGGGGCCGACATTCGCACGGACTTGCCCAAGTATCGCGTATACCGTAGGGGGCAGCTCGAGGAGGAACGCTCCGATATCGTAGATCTCTGGCAGGATGACTTCGTCTCATTCCTCAT
Organism: Bacillota bacterium; assembly: GCA_019136685.1. Lineage (GTDB taxonomy): Bacteria > Bacillota > DTU025 > DTU025 > DTU025 > UBA5389. The sequence goes on from JAGVTS010000208.1 coordinate 7,032, forward strand.
AGGCTGCAGCTTCTCGTTCGAGAAGTCCCTGCTGGATGCGGGCGTCCCGGTAAGGCACATAGAACTGGGGCGCAACGTGCCCATGTACATCACGAACATCCAGTGCAGGCCTGCCGGGATCTTCCATGGGCCCATGGTAGTAAGCATGCGCCCCATACCTGGAGGCGCCGTCGCCCGGGCCGTGGAAGTCACCGCGGCCATGCACGCGGTGCACGGCGCACCGGTCCACATCGGATCGCCCGAAGGCATCGGCATATCCGACATCGATCGCCCCGACTTCGGTGATCCGGTACCCATCGCGAACGGCGAAATCCCGGTGTTCTGGGCGTGCGGCGTGACACCACAAGCTGCAGCCCTGGCAGCGAAGCCGGAGATAATGATCACGCATTCGCCCGGGCATATGTTCATCACCGACGTCCGCGACGGCGAATTGCTCGACTTCATGTCCGGTCTGGGAGGCGCCTTGAAGTGAATCTCTACGACGACGCTCCCCGGTTTCTATGGGCCGGCGACAGCGCCGTGGTCATACAGTTTGGCAGCGATATCTCGCCCCTACTAGCCTCGCGCGTACATCGCACCACCCGCGCGCTGGAAACCGGTAACCTTCCGTGGTTGGTTGAAGTGCTGCCGTCCTACAGGTCGGTTCTGGCCGAGTTCGACCCGCGTCTGATCTCGCCAACCGCAGCCCTTGATGCTCTTCGGGGCATTGTGAAGGCGATCGACGCTCCCGACTGCTTGGGAGTCGACGAGGCCAACATCGAGAACAATGTAGTGACTATTCCCGTGTGCTACGGAGGGCAGTTCGGTCCAGACCTTGATGATGTGGCGGCGCATACAGGTCTGTCGCCTGGTGAGGTGATCGCACTGCACAGCGAGCCGCTCTATCTGGTCTACATGATCGGCTTCACGCTGGGTTTCCCGTATCTGGGCGGGATGAGCCCCCGTATCGCAACACCTCGTCTGGCTACCCCGCGCACAGTTGTGCCCGCCGGGTCGGTAGGCATCGCAGGCAACCAGACCGGGGTCTACCCATCTGCAAGCCCTGGCGGTTGGCGCCTTATAGGACGCACGCCCTTGCGCTTGGCAGACCCCTCCGCTGACCCCCCATGCCTGCTCCGTGCGGGCAATCGCATACGATTCGTCCCCGTAGACGAGCCAACATACTACTCCATGGGGGGCGACCGGTGATGGCCAACATGCTCGAAGTAGTGAACCCGGGCCCGCTCTCCATGCTTCAGGATCTGGGCCGGCCGGGATGGATGAAATACGGAGTGCCTCCGTCCGGCGCGCTGGACCAAGAGGCTCTGACGATCGCCAATCTGCTGGCAGGAAACCCGGAAGGAGCGGCGGGAATCGAGATAACGTACGGGAACTTCACAGCCCGGGCGCTCGCTCCAACAGTCCTGGCGTGCGCAGGAGCCTGGGCTCCGGTGCACGTTGACGGAGTCTCCGTCCCACCCTGGGCAGCCTTCAGTGCCTCACCTGGGCAGATTGTGAGCATCGGTGCCCCGACCTGGGGAGTACGGGTGTATCTCGCGGTGCGCGGAGGGATCGCAGCACCTCTTGTGATGGGCAGTGCATCCACATACATCCGAGGAGCCCTGGGAGGCATCGATGGCCAGGGGCGCGCCCTGCGTGCAGGCGATCTCATAGCTACACCGGACCCGCCTGCTTCCGTGAGTGGCGCCACAGCGCCCGCCTGCAGTGTGACCGCGCGCGCAGTCGCAGCTCTCGCCAAGCGACAAGCTGTGTTCGAAATTGCGCATTCACCGGAGTCAGCCCGAGCATCTACGTCCGCCTCCGCCGGGTGTGCCATCGCCGTCCGTGTCGTAATGGGCCCCCAGGACGATCATTTCACAGAGGCAGGCCGGCAAACATTTGCCGGAGAGGAGTTCACCCTGACCAACAAGGCCGACCGAATGGGACTGCGATTCGACGGCCCGGCCATCGAGCACATCCACGGAGCCGACATCATCTCCGACGGCATGCCGCCCGGCGCCATCCAAGTTCCCGGAGACGGCGCACCCATAGTAATGCTGGCCGACAGGCAGACCACCGGGGGGTATCCCAAGATAGCCTGCGTGGCCCGGGCCGACCTGGATCTCCTGGCGCATCTGCGCCCAGGCGATCGGGTCCGGTTCGTCCCGTTGTCGGCCCAAGACGCCCATGAGGCACTCAAGCAGGAACAGGCCGCGTCCCGGGTCCCCGGCCGTGCGCTCAGGATCGCAATCGACGGCGTTGAGCACGTGGTTGCACTCTTCGAACTCCAGTAGGCCGACGCATCAACAAGGAAGGACGGATCGAAGTTGGCACAAGGCGCAAAGATCAACGACGGCACATTGAATGTCGTGGCAGAGACCATCGACCGCCTGATCTCCCTGGATTTTCGCGACCGTGGGATCACAGGCCGGTTATACGCAGCCGCCCGAGACCGCGTAGGTGCACCACTTGCGTATGCCGCCGCTCTCGCCATTGCTCGGGCGCTTGACCCTCCGGAGCCGGAGGCGCCAACCGCGCCCTCCATTCGCAATGGCGCCATCATATGCACGGGCTTCATGATCCGCTCAGCGGGCCAAGCCGAAACAGACGGCCTAACCGGCGCCGCGCTGCTCGCGCGAGGGCTGGCAACTGCCTTCGGCATCGTCCCCGTGCTGGCAACTGAGGACATGGCGGTAGGCCCACTCGGCGCCGCCTGCACCGCTGCAGGTCTGCGCGTGACCACAGCGGCCGGTACCAGCCTTGCCCCGTCCCCACAACCCCTGCTCGGCGAGGCGGTGATCGTCCCGTTCCCCGCGGGCTCCGCACCGGCGGCAATCCGACCGCTGGCGGCCGATTTGCTGTCGTCGGTCAACCCAAGGATAGTCATCTCCATCGAACGGCCTGGCGCCAACATGATGGGCGTACATCACAGCGCCCGCGGGCAATCCATATCCGACATCACAGCCCCCCTCGACGAGCTGTTCACACAGGCGCGGGCCGCCGGGGTACCGACTGTTGCCATCGGTGACTTAGGCAATGAGCTGGGCATGGGAGTTGTTGCAGACACCCTGCGCGCACTGAGCCCACTGGGCTCGCAGTGTTCCTGCCCGTGTGGGTCGGGCATAGCGTGCGACACGCCTGCCGACGTAACTGTGGTCGGCGCAATATCAGACGACGCTGCGTACGGAACACTTGCCTGCCTTGCGGCGTTGCGTGGCGACATCAGCATCCTGCCCACCCCCGACATGCTGCAGGCGGTCCTGCGGGCGGCCGTTGCCGCCGGGGCTGTGGACGGGCTGACCGGCAAGTCAGAGTATTCCATCGACATTGTGGGCGAAGCCATCCATTGCGCACTCATAGGACTGATGGGCGCTGTGCTGGCATGCGCGGGGTCCGGGGAATGACCTGGCGCATGCCCAACATCCCCGGGCCCTGTATCACAGCCCTGTGTTCCGACTATGCGGGCCGGGCCCTACATCCCGGACGCTTTGTAGACCTCTCTCGCGGCCGCAATCCCTGCTCCCGGCTGCACAGGCATCCCCTGCGCCGCAAGGGCGCCTTCTAGGCCGGCGAGGAGCAGAACCACGTTCTCGCTGTTGCACGAGTGCCCCATCAGACCCACGCGCCATATGCGCCCTTTGAGCGGCCCCAGTCCGCCGCCTATCTCCAGGCGGTAGTTGGACAGCAGGTAGCGGCGGACGGCCGCGTCGTCCACACCCTCCGGAATCGCGACAGCCATTAGCATGGGCGCCCTGTATCCCTCCTGAGCGAACAGACGCAGGCCCATTGCCGCTACGCCGGCACCCAATGCCCTACTGTGAAGCAAGTGGCGCTCGTAGCGCCGCTCCAGCCCTTCCTCGTGGATGATGCGGAGGCTTTCATATAGAGCGTAGATCATGTTAACCGGCGCTGTGTGATGATAGAACCGCTCCCTACCCCAGTAGCTGTGGAGCATGGTCAGGTCCAGATACCAGCTTTGCACTTTGGACTTCCTGGCTGCCAGCCTCTGGGCTGCCCGCGGACCTACAGTGATCGGCGCCAGCCCCGGCGGGCAGGACAGGCACTTCTGAGTGCCGCTGTAGCACACGTCTATGTCGGTTTCGTCAACGCGCACAGCGGTTCCGCCCAGGCTGGTTACAGCATCCACCACAAGCATTGCGCCATATCGATGCGCGATCTGAGCCACCGGCTCAAGAGGTTGCAGCACACCCGTGGACGTCTCGGCATGCACAATCGCCACTATCTTCGCAGGCCGAGCCTTAAGACGCTTCTCGACCACGTCGGGCTCAATGATCTTGCCCCACTCGCCCTCAATGACCTCAAGTTCGCCGCCGCACCTCTCGACTATGTCGGCCATCCTCGTCCCGAACAGGCCATTCACACACACGAGCACCCTGTCGCCAGGCTCGATGAAGTTCACCAGCGCCGTCTCCATGCCGGCGCTGCCGGTGCCGGATATCGGGATCGTGAACTCGTTCTTCGTCTCGAACACCCATGCAAGCAGGTCTTTAGTCCTGTTCATAATCGTGATGAACTCCGGATCCAGATGCCCCAGAATCGGCGCCCCCAGCGCCCTCAGCACCCTGGGGTGCACACCGCTGGGCCCCGGGCCCATCAGTATTCGTCCATATGTAGTGATCTCCGGATAGTCATTCACTTTTGCCATCCCTCCGAGTACGATCAATGCCGGAGTCTCTCTTCGACACCGGCAACTCGAATCCTTGCATAGCATGCCCTGTCCCGGCACTCTCCGAAATCCCGTGCCCGTGCGCCCGGGCGAAGTTGACCCCAGCATGCTTCTATCGGTAAGATGAGACTGACATTGAGAGGTGTTGTCCTTGGCCGGATTACATTCGCCCTATCCGATGCTTTTTGCGGCGGACTTCAAGGAGAAGGTCTGGGGCGGCCGCCGCCTGGAATCATGGTTCGAGAACATGCCGCCCGGGCCCGCTCCCGTTGGCGAAGCCTGGGTCCTATCTGCGCATCCAAACGGGCCAACAAGGATAGCGAACGGTCGCCTAGCAGGACGAACCCTGGCCGAGCTCTGCCCCGACTTCCCCCTGCTCATCAAGGTGCTAAGCTGCGAAGCTGACCTGTCGATTCAGGTTCACCCGCCTGACCACTATCCGCGCCTGCCTATCGGCGAATCGGGGAAATCCGAGGTCTGGCTCGTGCTGGAAGCTGCGCCCGGCGCTTCGATCATACATGGACTAGCCACGGGCGTAACGCCGGAACTGCTGAGGCGAGCCCTCGCAACCGCAATCGCCGCCGATATCATGGGCTGCTTCCGGCGGGTCCCGGTCGCTGCCGGCGACTTGGTACCTGTGCCGCCGGGCACCGTACATGCGCTCGGCTCCGGGCTGGTGGTGGCGGAAGTTCAGCAATCTTCGGATACGACATACCGATTGTGGGACTACGGGCGACTCGGAATAGACGGCAAGCCGCGCGAACTCCACGTCGAACAGGCCCTGGAAGTCGTGAGTCACTCACGTCCCCCCGCCATCACTCGCCTATTCGCGTCCCAGCTCAAGCCCAATACTCCGCAGCTTGTGTACAGCCTCGCAGGCTTTGACGTCTGGCGGAGCGCGTGCTCAGGCCAGTGGCATCGCAGCGCGTCGCCTGACGCTTTCAGAGTCATCCTCGTGCTCTCCGGCCACGGCACACTCCAGTGGAACGATGATGAGAGCCCCGGCAGCCCCCGTCAGCGCATCGCCCTGCGCCCGGGCTCGTCGGTGCTCATACCCGCCTCATGCCCCGACTACTCCATTCAGTGCGACCAGGGTCAGCTAGGGCTGCTCGAGGTGACACTCGCATAGGCACGTACGGCACGTTCGATCATTCCGCCCGGGCCGCATCCATGATCGCGGCCAGCACTGGGCCGTAAGGCGCCCTGACTATTCCGCGCTCCGTCACGATTGCCGTAACTAGCTCGCTCGGGGTAACGTCGAACGCCGGGTTGTGTACCCCCGCTCCATCCGGAGCAGTCTGTCGCCCAAACCCGTGGGTAACCTCCCGTGGATCCCTCTGCTCTATCGGGATCTCATGGCCCGACCGAAGCGACAGATCCAGAGTAGACGTAGGGCAAGCTACGAAGAACGGTATCCGGTGCATGCTCGCAAGGCATGCTAAGCCATACGTCCCGATCTTGTTGCACACATCGCCATTGGCCGCAACTCGGTCGGCCCCAACAATGACGACATCCACCTGCCCAGCACGCATTAACGACGCCGCCATGTTATCGCATATCACAGTCACGTCGATTCCCGCTTCGGCCAGCTCAAAGGCGGTCAGACGAGAACCCTGAAGCAGCGGTCGGGTTTCGTCGGCCCATACTCTGAACCTCTTGCCCTGCTCCTCGGCAACGTACAGCGCCGCCAGCGCAGTCCCCCACCCCGCCGTCGCCAGAGCGCCCGCATTGCAGTGAGTCAACACACGCCCACCGTCCGGCACAAACTGCGCGCCGTACTCCCCAATACGGCGGCAGGCTTCGGCATCCTCATCCGCTATCGCCAAAGCCTCCCGAAGCGCCGCCGCAAGCAGGTCGGTCGGTTCCGGCGGCTGGGCCCCGATCGCAACTCTTGCTGCGCGCTCCACAGCCTGCCTCACCCGGTTCACTGCCCACGACAGGTTGACCGCGGTCGGGCGCACCTCAATCATCCTCGGGCACAGCTCATCTAGGACCTCGAGTACCCGGAAAGCCGATCCCGGCGTCCTCTCCACGAGGCCCAGGTATATCCCGAGCGCACCGGCCACCCCGATAGCCGGCGCTCCCCGAACGCGCAGCATCGCTATGGCCTCGCGCATATCGTCGAATGATCGAACATCGACGTATCTAAGCTCCGTCGGGAGGAGCGTCTGGTCTATCAGGCGCACCGCTGCCTGCGTCGCATCCCAGGCTATTGGAACAAGACGTCGTCCTGCGCCGCCCCTCTCCCGGCCACCATCGCTCACCAACAGCTCAACCTCCTTTGGCCTCTCCGCGTTAGCACTGCCTATGCTCACAGGATTCCCGCGGCAGGACTGAGTGGGCTTGAGGCGAATACCCGCGACGAGAGGCGACACAGATGAAGTCGCTTTCATCCAAGGGCATCGCGATATGACTCACACTCTACCACTGGGTGCTTCGCAAATGGGTAGCGGACGCGGGAGCGTGGGAGAACCCTACCACAGTCGATGCGTCTGCCAGGTCCTGTGAGCAAACCGACAATTTCGAGTGGCGAGACGGCTACACCCAAAAGTTCGGCCTCTACTCTCTAGGCCCGGAAGACCCCGAGCTTACCCGCGCACTCAGGCCCAGCGCCCGGCTGTATGCCCGAATAGCGCAGGCCAACGGCCTAACCGACAACGTGTTGAGCCAGATACCCGGGGCCTTGTCACAAGCTCAAGTGGCCAGCCGGGCCCCGCAATGACGGCAGAACCTATCCTTCTGCCCCGCCTGCCTGCCGCATGCCTGGCATGTCCGCCTGGGCTTCGTCTTGTCCTTCTTCGGCGACGCGATGACCTCAGTGTGATACACGCCTGTTCCGGGTATTCCCACCGTCCGACGGACTTTCCCGTCTGCCCCCATGCCGATGCGGAAGCCAGGCGCTCCCACTGACGCGCCTATCCCCGACTTGCTTATGTTTATCCTCGCAAGCTTTCCGATCCTGATGGACTTCCTGAATCTCAGCGACACGGTACCACCCCCCACAGCGCCCTGCCGATCATCACCACTAGATTGTTCTTCGGAACTCCGGCAATTCCTCCGGGCGACGTCGGGGTTCAGGCGCCGGCACGGAACCTCTTACTCTCTGCCGCGTCATATCACTTGACTGGGTGTAGCTGGAGTGTTACACGTGCCCACCTTGTGGCAGGAGTCTCCGAGCAGGAACGCCTGCGTGGATGGCGTAGTAATATAGGACGCCCACCCGCCGTGGGAGGTTCGGACGCGCATCCAAAGAGGTGAGCCACATGTACTCCGACGCGTCAGACGAACAGCTGATCCAGCTCCACCTCTCGGGCGACCCGCGAGGAATGGAGGCCATATACGAGCGCTACTTCGATCGGGTGTACCGGCTTGCGTATTCCAAGTTGCGCAGTGTCCAGGATGCCGAGGATGTGACGTCAGCGATTTTCCTGAAGCTGTGCAGGTCGCTGGATTCGTTCAGAGGAGAAGCCAAGTTCTCGACATGGATATACACCGTGGCCAGCAATGCGGTCATGGATTCTATCAGAAGAAGGCGCCCCAATGTGTCGCTGGACGCGGATTTGCGGATTGACGGCGGCGACTCTGTGCCCAGAGAGATTGAAGACGACGCGCCCGGGCCTGAAGACCGCGTAGCAGACGCGGATTTCGCACGCTATGTCTACAGCAAGTTGGATGCGCTCCCACCGGGGCAGCGATCTGTGATCGAGCTGAGATACTTCATGGAGCTGAGTTACCAGCAGATTGCGGACCAGCTCGGAGTGGAGCTGGGCACGGTCAAATCCAGGCTCAATCGGGCAATCACGGCATTGCGCTCCCTAGTGTCCGTTGAGGAAGAGGTGAAAGCAAGTGCGTCCCGATGAACAGATGGAAGTAATGGAAACACTGGAGACGGGCGAGGATTGGGCCATAGTAAGAGCCCTGCAGAAGGGCGCGGCGCCCGCGCCGGAGTTTCGCGCGCGGCTCAAGCAGTCATTTCTATCGGAGGCTGAGTCGGACGCACGCCGCCGCAAGGCATACAAGCTTTCGATACTCGGGCTTCCCAGGTTTTACGTCAACCTTGCTGCCGCCGGCGCCGCTGCGGCGCTCATACTAATAGCCCTCACCTACAACATCTGGTTCAGGCCCGCCCCTGCTCTGGAGATTGCGGGAGAGCGCGGCGCGCTTCTCGGTTCGAAGAGCGGGGCGCTTGGGTTCGCGCCCCATGCGGGCGACAGGGCCGACGCTGTGTACGTGGAGTATTCCAGGCCCTTCACGGATGAAGTGCCGGGCATTGTCGAGTTGATCGCAGCTGAGGCAGGCGGCGCCGTCGAACTGGCGGGAACGGCACAGGCCATGGCGCTGACGGTTTCTTCTGATGTGGTCGATCATGTCCTCGCCAGGTTAGGTGAAGCAATCGGCACGGCAGTAATCAGCAAGCCCGTCCACCTCAACTCGGAACAGGTCACAATCTACATCACATTCAGTCCAGATTGACCTGAGCCACCTTCCATTGGCCATCTTCCAGCACCAGGGTAAGCCTGGTGCTGTTGCTGCTTATGGGCAAGCCGTCAATGGTCAGCCCTGATGAGAACGCCACCGTGGCCAATGTCGGACTGTGCGTCTCGCAGCGCACGCTCCACGCGCGCAGCTCGGCGTGCCTGCTCCCCAGAAACCGCGCCCACCCGATGGCCTCCAGGGCATACACCGCCAGATGGCCGGCGAAGTCGCTCACAGCTGTATCACGCCACATCTGAGCTGTCCTCAGAGCATCGCATTCTACATCCTTAGGCCCTGGAGCGACAACGCCTCGCAGTTCGTCTTTGAACGTCAGCCATTCCGGCGCCGCAAACCGCTTTCCCGGAAGAACCTGGGCCGCCACCGGCTCCCACACCCCTCGGCGCCGGATCAGCCATGTTCTGCCGCACACCACACCGGGTTTGCCTGCGGTTGCATGGACAAACCCGGTGTCAACTGCAACATCAACAACGCTGAGGCTCGACGTAATCACAACGGCTCGCCCCAGCACCCGACCGCGACCAGAGAGTGCCCTGCCGGCGCCGAGCCATCTGAAACCTATCATCTCTGACTCAGTCGCATCCAGCCAGTCCAGCGTCTCCTGGCACACCCGTGCCACATCCGGCAGGCCGGGCGCCTCTCCTGATACACCAGGACGGTACATGGCCCCGCGCCGCATCGCAGTCTCAACTGATCTCACAGCCACCTTCACCGGGTCATGAGATGATATCCACCCTGGATCACCCATGGCGTCCAGGACCTTTGCGACGCCCGCGATCCTATGGGCAACGCTGGGATGGCTGGTAACCGGCATGCTCGGAAGGCGCGTGAGCACGTTGTACATCTGGCGGCCGTCGTAGCCGCACATAGACGCTAGCAACACGCCGCGCGCGTCTGCCTCGAACTCCTGTGCATACGACGTGGTAGCCTCACCCGACAGCGCATCCACGCCCAGATCCGCCAGCGCCCGGGCGGCCTCAGAAACCGGGTCGGGACGTGCGTCCTCCCAGCCTGCGCCGCCTGCATCCTCCGCGTCAGGCGACCACCAGCTGTACCAGTGGCCTGAGCGTATGTGGTGCATCTCATGGGCAAGCACCATGGCGATTTCGTCATCCGTAGACGTGGTAACCAGGCCGCGTGTGATGTAGATGCGGCCATCTGCGGTGGAGACCGCATTGGTCTGAGTGGTGTCGAGGAGGGTTACTCTGTAAGACTCAGGCCTGTCGCCTGCAGCCATCGCCAGCACGCACGCGATTCTCTCTATTCTACTCTGGTGGAATGCCGACTCCCATTCCCCGCCGTTCTCGGAAAGCACCATTTGATGCGCTTCCCGTGCCAGGCTGGCACGGGATGGACTCGTCGTCGAAGTCGCCGCGTTGCGCCCGCGGGAGGTTCCTCGCGCCAGCAGCGACTGCACACGCCGTGCGGGAAGGTCCGGCGCTCCCAAGTGTGAACATTTCTGTACATAGACACACAGATCGGCTACCGCGACATCATCGATCTCAGCGCCGGAGAGAGCCGGCCCCAGGCGGGCAGGCATGCGCAGCTCAAAAAGAACAACGGCGGCAGCGATCCCGGTCGCGGCCGCCAAAATCAGCGCGACGAACGCCGCGAGACGCGACGCGCGCTGCCTAGAACGTCTCCCAGTGGAGTACTTCGTCCAGGTCGCGCTTGTTCGGCCTGGGTTTCTCATTCGCGTATCCCAGAGAAAACAACGCAACCAGCCGAAGCCCGTCCGGCGCTTTGCATATCCTGGCGATCTCCTTCTCATACGGAGTATTCTCCCCTGCTATCCA
>JAGVTS010000122.1 GCA_019136685.1 Bacillota bacterium
TAAGGCAGGCGACTCGTTCCTTGGAAGACATCCAGATCGGTCGTGAGCGCGTCCAGGAGATCCGTAGGGGCGTGAGGACAAAGGTTAAGGCGGCTGAGGGATACCTTCATGCACGGCTTGGCAACATGCCGATACTGCAAGGCAAGACGAGCTTCACGGCCAGGGCGCTTAGGGGCCTTCGCGATTACATGGCCATATAATTGATCGAAAAGGGCATCTCAGGCTCCCTGTGCGTGCTACGCGCGACTACAAACAGTTTTTCGCGTATGGATCAGGGTACGCCCTTAAGCGTGGAGAGAATGCATATGCCGCGCTTCAGAATCTCAGATAACGGGAGATAGCTGGACGGAGCTGATGTGCCGCCAGCATCCCAAACAGGAGCAATATTCCAGTACTACGGAACAGCTTCTTAGCTCTTCTTTCCTACTGTAGGTTGACGCGGTCTCGACGGTGGGGGTGAGTTGACGCTCCGCGCAGTGCTGTGGTAGTCTGAGTTACAGTTGAAAAACGACAATGGCGATGAAGGGAAGAGTAGCGCCTAAAGCGGCTCTAGAGAGCGGGGGGATGGTGGAAACCCCGTGCCGGTTCGGCTGCGAAGATCGCCCCTGAGCCGCGCGGCGAAAGGACGAAAGGCCGAGAGGCCGAAAGGCTCTGAGTAGACGTAGCCGCAGGCCCTGCGTTATCCGGGCGTATCCAATGAGTGGACCCGGATATCGCGCGCGAGCGCTTTGTCGCCGGTGCGGGGCGCCCGGGCCAATAAGGGTGGTACCGCGAGCTTGTCCCTCGTCCCTTGTGGGCGAGGGTTTTATCTTTGCGGCGACTTTGGTAGGTCTTTGGTAAATGTCAGGCGCGTCTTGTGAGGAGGTAGCGGCAAGCAATGTTCAAGAAAGTCGATACAACCATGGACTTTCCCCAAATGGAAAGGAAGATCCTTGAGCGGTGGGAGAGCGAGCGAGTGTTCGCTCGGAGCGTTGCCCAGAGGGAGGGGGCGCCCAAGTTCGTGTTCTTTGAGGGGCCGCCCACAGCTAACGGACTGCCCCATCCGGGGCATGTGCTGACGCGGGCGATGAAGGACGTTGTTTTGCGGTACAAGACCATGAAAGGCTACCAAGTGCCGCGCAAGGCCGGATGGGATACGCACGGCCTTCCTGTGGAACTGGAGGTCGAAAAGCAGCTGGGCATAAGCGGCAAGCCGCAGATAGAGCAGTACGGCGTCCGAGATTTCGTCCACAAATGCAAGGAATCGGTGTTCAAGTACGAGCAGGAATGGCGGCGTATGACTGAGCGCCTGGGTTTCTGGGTGGATATGGACGACCCTTACGTGACGTACCACGACTCGTACATCGAATCGGTGTGGTGGGCTGTCAAGACCATCTGGGACAAGGGTCTCATGTACCGCGGGCACAAGGTCGTTCCGTACTGCCCTCGGTGCGGCACGGCTCTGTCCAGCCACGAAGTGGCCCAGGGATACCGCGACGTATCCGACCCCTCTGTTTTCGTGCGATTCCGCGTTCGCGGGCAGGAGCGACTCTCGCTGCTTGCCTGGACCACTACACCGTGGACACTGCCGTCCAACGTGGCTTTGGCCGTGTCGCCTGATTACGAGTATGCCTACGTGGAGATCGACGGCGAAACCCTGATAATGGCCAAGGAGCTCGTCGATGCCAGGATCACGGCGCCGCATACCATACTCCGCACCGTGCGAGGGTCTGAACTGGTGGACATGGAGTACGAACCCCTGTATACCTTCGCAAGTCCCGACGCCCCGGCCTACCGTGTCGTGGCTGGGGATTTCGTCACACTCACTGAAGGGACGGGCATTGTGCACATTGCTCCGGCGTTCGGCGAAGACGACATGCGGGTAGCGCAAGCGAGCGGCCTGCCTCTGGTGCAACTTGTGGATACACAGGGGCGCTTTGATGAACGTGCCGGCGATTGGAGCGGGATGTTCGTCAAGGATGCCGACCCGCTGATCGTCGAAGACCTCCGGAGCCGCGGGCTGCTATACACTGAGATGGAATATGAGCACAGCTATCCTTTCTGCTGGCGCTGCGATACGCCGCTGCTATACTACGCGCGGGCTTCATGGTTCATCCGCATGTCGGAGCTTCGCGACAGGCTGATAGCAAACAACCATACGATCAACTGGTATCCGGAGCATATCCGAGACGGGCGGTTCGGCAATTTCCTGGAGAACGTAGTGGACTGGGCGGTAAGCCGCGAGCGCTACTGGGGCACCCCTCTGCCGATCTGGGTATGCCAGGACTGCGGGCACGAACACGCTGTCGGGAGCATAGCGGAGCTTAAGCAGATGGCGAAGGAACTGCCGGACCACTTCGAGCTGCACAGACCGTACATTGACCAGGCGGTGCTGGCTTGCCCGAAGTGCGGCGGCGACGCGCGGCGTGTGCCCGAGGTCATGGACTGCTGGTTTGATTCGGGGTCGATGCCGTTCGCCCAGTGGCACTATCCGTTCGAGAACCATGATCTGTTCAACGAATCGTTCCCGGCCGACTTCATAACCGAGGCCGTGGATCAGACCCGCGGTTGGTTCTACACGCTCCTTGCCATCTCGACCCTGTTGTTCGACCGCGCTCCGTTCAGAAACTGCATGGTCTTGGGGCTGGTCCTGGATGAGCAGGGCTTGAAGATGAGCAAGAGCCGGGGCAACGTGGCCGACGTGTGGCGGATATTCAATTCGCAGGGCGCAGACGCCGTGAGATGGTACCTGTACACAGTCAACGCGCCGTGGACGCCGACGCGCTTCTACGAGGAAGGCGTGACTGAGGCGATGCGCAGGTTCATGGGCACCCTGTGGAATGTGTACGCCTTCTACGTGCTATACGCCAACATAGACGGATTCGTCCCGAGAGAGCACAGTGTGCCTCCCGCCCAGCGGGCAGTGATCGACAGGTGGCTGCTATCGAGGCTCGCCGGGCTGGTTCAGGAGGTTACCAGCCTGATGGACAGCTTCGATATCACCGCGGCCGGTCGCAGGATCGAGCAGTTTGTCGACGATCTGTCCAACTGGTACGTGCGAAGGTGCCGCCGGCGTTACTGGGCCAGCGAGATGACCTCCGACAAGGAAGCGGCCTACCTTACACTGCATGAGGCCATTGTCACTTTGGCGAAGCTCAGAGCGCCGTTCACGCCGTTCCTGGCCGACGAGATCTACGGCAATCTCGAGCCGGGTCGTGGCAGTGTACACCTGGCGGACTATCCTGTGCCGGACAAGGAGGCCAATGATCCGCTCCTCGATAGCCAGATGGAGCTGGCCCGCCAAGTTGTATACCTGGGTCGGGCTGCCCGTAATGCAGTGAATATCAAGAACAGGCAGCCGCTCTCCAAGATCGTGGTGCAGGCTACTCCGGAAGAACAGGATGAGCTGATGGCATTGTCGGATCTGGTGGAAGATGAGCTGAATGTGCGGGGCATTGAGTTTGCCCGTGATTTCGGTGAGTTCGTGTCACATAGAATCAAGCCCAGGTACGACTTGCTCGGGCCCAAGCATGGCAAGCTGATGCGGGGAGTAGCGTCGGCGCTGGCAAGCGCGGATGCGACCCGCGTGGCCCGCGACGTCGCTGCCGGACGCCCGGTGGTGTTGACGCTTGAGGGCGCGGGCGATGTGTCAATACTGCCGGAGGAGATGACGGTGGAAACCGTGGCGCGCGAGGGATTCCATGTGGAGACGGATAACGGGCGATCGGTGGCACTGGACACAGTCATAACCCACGATCTCAAGATGGAAGGGTTCGCGCGCGAACTGGTCAACAAGATCCAGGCCACCCGGAAGGAAGCCGGATTCGAGATATCCGATCGTATCTACACTGTGTGCGCGGGAGGACCTGAATCCATGCGAGCCCTGGCAGAGTACGGGGAATACTTGATGGGCGAGACTCTCTCAGTCAGCCTCGTCCAAGGAGAGCCGGACGGCGAATACATCAAGGAATGGGACGTCAATGGAGAGAAGGTGACTGTGGGTGTCAGACGGGTCCGTTGACCTTCACTGTCATACCACAGCATCCGACGGTACCTTCACCCCGGGGGAGTTGGTCGAGGAGGCCCGGCGTCGCGGCCTTGCCGCCATAGCCGTAACTGACCACGACTCGGTGGCCGGCATCGATGAGGCAACGGCCAGAGGCGCCCAAATCGATGTGGAAGTCGTGCCCGGCCTCGAGCTTTCCACGGATGTGGACAATGGAGAGGTTCACATACTGGGCTACTTCGTCAAT
>JAGVTS010000046.1 GCA_019136685.1 Bacillota bacterium
AGATAACGGTCCGCCAGGCGATACAGATGTTAGTGACTGAAGGTCTCCTGGTGCGCAGGCCACGAACGGGTACCCGGGTGGCTCACCGCAAATTCAGTCAGGACTTGATCAGGCTTACTAGCTTCTCGGAGGATATGAGGTCGCGTGGCCTGCGTCCGGGTGGAATGGTGCTCCGCGCCTGCGAGGAGACGGCCGATATCAGAGTGGCCGAGAAGCTCAAGTTGCGCGACAAGACGATTGTGACCAGGCTCGAACGATTGCGCCTGGCCGAGGATGAGCCGATGGCGATCGAGACTTGTCACATCCCGGTAGCCCTCTGCCCAGGGCTTGCCGAACGCGACCTCGAAGGCGTGTCGCTCTACGACTTGCTCCGGTCGGAGTACAGAGTGGACATGCAATGGGCAGAGCAAAGCCTTGAGGCGTCGTCGGCGACCAGCGCCGAAGCACGTCTGCTCGGCATAAAGCGTGGAGCCCCTATGCTCCGCACCGAACGCCTCACCTTCGACTCGACCGGCAGGCCGGTGGAGTTTGCGGTCTCCGTGTACCGGGGCGACAGGTACAAGCTGAACGTCCAGATGAGACGGGTGTAGCGCCTGGCCTTTGGAAGGGGGACTCTGCATGCTTGAGGACTTGCGTGTCGACTACCATGTGCACTCATCTGAGTCTGACGGGGAAGCCAAGCCTGAGCGAATTCCGGAACTGGCCGGCGAAGCGGGCCTTGTCGCCGTAACCATCACCGACCACCTTGACCCGTACGCCCCGGGATACGAACCGACACCAGGGAAGTTCCTGGATGTACCCCGTCTCTTGTCCATGCTGAAGTGGCGAGACGAATGGCGCTCATCACACCGAGAACACGGCGTAGACCTGTTCGTGGGGATTGAGCGTGGACCGCTGCCGGTACCTCTGGGCGGCGCGGCGCCGGATCTTGTCATCGCAAGTGTGCACTACCTGCCGGCTGACGTGCGCGCAGTGCGCGGGCGTTTCCTCGACGAGACGTACTGGCATGCCTACATGAAAAGCGTGCTCGACGTCGCGAGAGGCCCGCAGGTGGATGTTGTGGGACACATGGCAGGATACCTGCCGATCAACCCCATGTTGCTGCCGGGATCCACTTTCGAGGAGCGCCGCGAGATCGAACGAGAGATCGTGCGCAGGTACTTCACTCAAGATTGGTATGAGAAGGTGTTTCGCCTTGCAGCCGCGCGCGGCATAGCCTGCGAGCTTCACTGCCCGACCAGGAGCCCCGGCCCGGACATGGTGAGACTCGGGCTCGACATGGGAGTCAAGTTCTCAGTGGGAAGCGATGCTCACATGGCTAGCTGTATCGGCGAAGTGGGCTGGGCATACGACCTGCTGGAATCGCTGGGCGCCGACGAGGCCGATATCTGGTCGCCCGAGCCCGGCAGCTGATCTGTCAAGGGGGAGTGCGAGGGCGCGCGCAATCAGCTTTGCGATATCGGTGTTGTCCAGCGCGCCCACATCGAACCATTCCTGACCGGGGCCTTCCGCGAAGAGCGGGACGGGAGTATCAGTATGGCCATCGGATCCGAATACAAGCTCGCCGTCGCCGGTCACTTGGAGCTGTCCAGTCTCGTGGTCGGCAGTCACAACGACCAGGGTATCGCCGCGATCTCGGGCGAATTCGAGGGCTGCCGAGACGGTGTAGTCGAACGCCGTCACCTCCAGGGCGAGCCTAGCCGCGTCCATAGCATGGCAAGCGTGGTCTATGCGCCCGCCTTCCACCATCAAGAAGAACCCCGCGTCCCCACTTGAGCTCGCGAGGAGTGCCAGGGCCTTCTCAGTCATTTGGCGCAGACTGGGCTCTTCAGCTGGATCGCGGTCAAGCTCATACGGCATGTCAGTCATTGCGAACAGTCCGAGCAGGGGGAGTGTGGACGTAACCTCGAGCTCGTTCATCTCCATAGCGATTGTGTAGCCGTCCTCCAGTGCACTGTGCAGCGCAGGTCTCGCATGCTCGAAGAGGGTGGGCACGAAGAACGCCGCGCCTCCTCCCAGTGCCACATCCGGCCTCGCCTCAACCATCGCGCGGGCGATGTCGCGGCCCATGTCGCGGTCGGACAGGTGTACGACAAACCCTGCAGGCGTCGCCGACGTGATGGAGCAGTTAGTTACAAGCCCGATCAGCCCACCTGTCATCTTGACAGATTCGGCGATGCTGCGCAGACGATTCCCGTCCGCGTCTACCCCCAGGCGCCCGTTGACTGTTTTGCGGCCGGTTGCCATGGCCGTGGCGGCAGCAGCCGAATCAGTGATCCCGCCGCTGATGGAGGTAGTTGTCACCAGCGACTGGACCGGCATCGACTCCATGGCAAGACGCCTTCCGACTGAAGCCGCTCTCTGCCGGCCTGCTTCCACTTGCGCCGACCCCATCCCATCTCCGATCATCAGTATGACGTTACGCGCAGCGCGCACAGGATTCGCAGCCAGCGCAGGCATGAAGGATGTGAACGCGACTGATGCGACTGCAAGCGCCATGACAACCACCGCCCGGAGTAAGGCCGGTCGAGTCTGCCTTCGAGGCGCTATGTACGAGAACCGTGCGCGCATCGCGAGCCCTCCCTGGACGCCGCCGGCTAGTTCTTCATGCCCGTGATGGTTATACCCTGGACGAAGTAGCGCTGAGTGAAGAGAAAGAGAACGAGAACGGGCAAAACAGCCATGAGCGAAGCGGCATTGATCAAGTTCTGGAAACTGTAGTACTGCCCGGAGAAGTACGGAATGGCCAGCGGCAAGGTACGCAGCTCATCGCTGTTGACAACGATGAGTGGCCATATGTACGTGCCCCAGTGGCTAGTGAAGCTGAAGAGGGCCTGAGTTGCTATTGCGGGCTTGCACAGCGGCACGACTATCTGGCGGAATATGCGTAGCTCGCTCGCGCCGTCGATGCGGGCCGCGTCGAGGAGTTCGTCAGGGATGCCCATGATGAACTGGCGCATCATGAATATCCCCGAGGCGCTGGACAGGCCGACGACTATCAGGCCCATTCTCGTGTCCACCAGCCTCATCTTTGAGATCATAACATACAGGGGCACTATTGTGGCGGGAAATGGAACCATCATAGTCGAAAGAATAGTCCAGAAAATTGCGTCTCTTCCCCGGAACCTGTACTTGGCAAATCCCATTCCGGCCATGGTGCAGGTGAGGACGCTTACGGCAGTGGGTATGACTGATGTGACGATGCTGTTTGCGTAGTAGCGGGCAAAGGGTATCTTGTCAAATACCTGCTTGAAGTTGGAGAGCGTCGGATTTCTCGGAAAGAACGTCGGCGGAAACAGGACTGTCTCCTGCAGCGTCTTGAACGAAGAAGGCACGAGCCAAACGAAGGGCATGGCCATTGCTACGGCGCCGGCGGCGACGATCACGTAGACGGCGATGCGCCCCGTCAGTACAGCCCATCTGGACCTGCGATAGCCTACAGCCCTCACGCCTCTCATTCGTAAGTGACCTCCCTCCCCAGAACCTGCCACTGAATCGCGGTGACTGCGAGTATAAGAGCAAACAGGATGAACGATGTGGCGGCCGCTTCGCCGAACTGATAGTCGCCGAATGCTCTGCGGTGAATCCACATGACGAGCACGTTGGTGGCGTCCAGGGGGCCGCCGCCTGTCAGCACGTTGACCAGGCCGAACACTTGAAAGGATCCGATCACGCTGGTTATGAGCACGTACAGCGTGGCCGGCTTGAGCAGAGGCATGGTTATGAACCTGAACAGGTCGAAGCGGCCCGCGCCGTCGATCATGGCTGCTTCATAGTACGTCTCCGGTATGCCCTGCAACGCCGCCAGGAAAATGACCATCCTGTAGCCCAGTCCTGACCAAATGGCAACGATCATTACCGAGAACATGGCGATCTTCGGGTCGCCCAGCCAGTCGCGGCCTTGAAACCCGATGCTGCGTAGGAACCAATTGAGAAGGCCAAGATTAGGATTGTAGATCCACGTCCATATGACAGCCGCGATCGAGAGGGGAGTGACCACGGGCAGATAGTAGAGGAGGCGGAAGAAGGTTCGGCACCGGATCTCGGTGTTGAGCAACACCGCTGCCAAGAGGGCCAGGGCCATCTGGAACGGCACCACGCCGGCAGTATAGACCAGAGTGTTCTTCATGGCGGTCCAGAACACTGGGCTCGCGAGCACCTTCTGGTAATTGGCGATCCCAACCCAAGGCTTGGTCGGACGGATGATAGTCCAGTTGTGAAAGCTCATCCAAAGGCCAATTACCATCGGTATGATCGTCACCATCAGGTAGAACACAGTACCGGGCAGGATGAACATGTACGGCGCGGCATTCCTTTGGAGCCGATACGCGCGGTACTCACGCGTCTCGACGCTGACCACCAGGATTCCCCTCCTTCTTCTAGCTCCGAAGAGCGGGCCCAGACTGCCCGACTGCCTTCCAGCGCCTGCGCTTGGCTAGTCGATCAGGGCCCGCCCTGCTTTGCGATGTAAAAGGGTCGATGCTGCGCGCTGTGCCGCTCTACGGCTTCGCCATTTCGCGTTGCTCCTTCTCTGCCTTGATCCCTTCATCAGTGAGCCACTTGACGGCATTCCGCGCGGTTTCCGCATTGAGTGTCATGAGCTGGTACGCTTTCCTGAATAGCGTGTCGTCGAGCTGCCGCGTAGTCCACGGAGCAGGAACAGCCCTCTTCATCGACTCCATGCACGGAGCGAGCAGCGGATCGCTCTTGTACTCCGGGAGGTCGAGCAATGCCTTACGAGAGGGCAAGTCGCCGGTCTTTAATATCCATTGCTTCTGCGCATCCGGTGAGGTCAGGAAGGCGACCCATTGGGTAGCTGCCTCGGACTGTGCCTTCGCCGACACAACGTATGCCCACGACGACAGCAGCGTGCTCCTGGACCCACCTGCCCTGGGCGCCGGCACTTCGGCTATTCTGAATACGAGGTCCGGCACCGTGGCTCTGAAGCTCCCGATCATGGCGGGGTGAGCATAGACCATGCCCAGCTTCTCCGCGCGGAACGCGTTCCACCTTGAGCCCATTTTGGTGTCCTCGACCTTGTGGGTAGTGAGGATGTCCGCGGCAAACTGCAGGTCCTCAGCCCCCTTCGGTGAGTCGAAATCGGGCAGGTCGGTCTGGGCATTCCACATGGGCACACCATTTTGGATCATCAAGGAGGCAATAACCGGGCCATAGCCGCCGGTGGCTAGGCCCATCTGAGTGGTAACGCCCGATGCGTCGCGTTTGGTCATGAGCTTGGCATACTTGATCGTCTCATCCCAAGTCTGGGGAGGCTTATCGGGGTCGAGTCCCGCGTCCTTGAAGAGCTTCGGGTTGTAAAAGAGCACGATGGTCTGGGTGTCCACAGGAAACCCGTAGTACTTGCCGTCGATCAGCAGGCGCTCTATGGATCCGGGCACAAAGTCGGTTTCTATCTGCTTGACACTGGCTACGCTGGCGTCCAGAGGTTGCAGAACCCCTGAGCGGGCGTAAGTAAGTACCTGGCCGGCGGGTATCTGGAATGTGTCGGGGCCAGAGCCCGCGGCAAGCGCCGGCAGCAATTTCTGGAAGTAGTCAGCTTCGGGCACAGACTCGATCTTGATCTCGATGTCGGGGTTCGCTTTCATGAAATCGGCCGCGAATGCTTCAACCATCTCCTTGCGGGCAGGAGTGTGGTGTTGCCAGTGGACCAGGACTACCTTGCGCTTGGTCAGGCCTACGCCCGATACCAGGACCAGGATGAGCATGACTGCGCAGAGCATGGTGAGCGCGCGCATGGTCTTCCTTCTCATGAGCTTTCCCTCCCTGATCGCGCTGACGCCCGTCGGCGCCGAGCGTTTGTTCATAATCAATATACCAGTTGGAAATGGTACAGTCAATGACATTTACGGGGTCATAAGGCGCCGCAACATACAATTACCGGCATAGGCTGTAGTTGCGAGTTCCGGCCTACTGACGTATCATGGAGTAAAGGTACGCCAGTGATACCTTCTATCATCTGCAATCGCCATCGACTGGCGGATTCTGTCGGACTCGAACGGAATTCGAGCCGCGGACCAGGCCGCCTCATAGGAGGTCAGCATGTCCAGGTTTCGCAGATGTTCAGGCTCCCGCCGATCAGGGTGGACGCGGCGGGCTGCATCGTTGTTGACCGCGGCTGTTTTGATACTGGCAGGCGGCGCAGGCCTTCGTGGCGTGGCGGTCAAGTACGGAGTGTTCGCGGGGGAGGCGATGGGCGAGGCGGCTATCGGTGAGCCTCGAAGCGACGATGAGGTAGGTGTGCGAATGGTTCCCGCCAATGAGCGAGACGAAGACGGAACCGCGACTAGCCCCGCAGCTGAGCATGTTCTCTACATCAACTGGGATGGATTCAGACGTGATTACTACGACTGGGCAAATGAAGAAGGCGCGCCGGGCACGCCTAATCTCAATTACCTTGCCTCCAGGGGAGCGCTGTTCACAGCGGCTCACAACGGTTTCCCCAGCATAACCAATCCAATGCAGACCTCCATCGTGACTGGGGCATGGCCCGGGGTCCACGGCAACATCTATAGATACTACGATGTTCGGGGTAACATTGTGCAAGGTACTGGCCGTATCTGCGAGGCCGAGACTATCGCGGAGGCAGTTGCCGCGTCGGGGCTGTCAACAGCCTCCGTACAGCAGTTCATGTTGCGCGGGCGCGGGACGGCCGACGACGACCCGCTACATCTGTACATCCAGCCGGGCGGGAGATTCGAAGAGCGCGCTGCCGAAGCTGTCAAGATCATCAGAGGCGATGCAGTGCGCGCGCTGAGCGGCGCAATGATAACCTCAGCCGAGATCCCGCGGTTCATGGCCATTTACGGCGACGACCTGGACGCTGCCGGGCATAACTCGGGGGCCGGATATGGCGCAGGCATCGCATTCACATACGACCAGTGGAAGGCCAAGATGGTGCGCGAACTAGTCCGGATGGACGGCGCCCTGGGCACACTCATGGGGGCGCTGGCCGATGCCGGCATCATGGAGCGAACGGCCATCATCCTCACCGCAGATCATGGCATGACCCCTTACTGGGGGCGATCAAGCCTTTCGGATCTTGTTCGCGTCTTGCAGAGTCTCGGTTACAAACCCAGGGCCCTCAGCAACGACCAGAAAGCACCCGCTGGGACAGACGTAGTGCTGGTGGGAACTGGGATTTCGGTGCAGGTGTATTTCCGGCGAGAGCTCAGCCCAAATGAGTATCGTGCCGTCGTCGAGGCCATTTCCGCCCAGCCGTACGTAGGCGGTTGCCTCACCCGTGACGACCTAGACCAGATGGGGGCGCACTCGCGTTCAGGCGATCTCGTTGTGTGGTCCAATCCGCCTCACCATTTCGCGAACAGCAACATCACATTTGGGATCGGCGGCAACCATGACACCTACCACCCATCCAGCCGAAACGTGTTCTTGCTTGTGAGCGGGGCCGGAGTGCAACACGGAGTGGTGATCGACCATCCTGTAGAGATCATCGACGTGGCGCCTACCATCTCGAAACTGCTCGGCATCAGGTCGCCGGCCCAGTCCACCGGACGAGTCCTCGAAGAGGCGCTTCGACTGAGATGAGTTGACTGCCGCATGAGTCGCTGTTATCATCAGTGGTGATGGCAGGCGCCACTTGGCGCCCAGGGTCTTGGCCGTTAGAGGAACTCTCTGACGGCGTTTTTGTCGGTTTTGGACTGTGGAACGCTATGGGGAGCGGGGCGTTGCACGGAGATGGGGAAGGGAAGGGAAGGGACGGGATTTGGCTGACCCCGGTAAGCTACTCATAGTCGCGACTCCAATAGGGAATCTCGAAGACCTCACGCTGCGCGCCAAGCGCGTCTTGAGCGAGGTCGATGCGCTGGCTTGCGAAGATACGCGCCACACTCGTATCCTGCTTGACCGGTACGACATACCCAGGCCCAGGCTGCTATTTTCCTATCACGAGCACAACGAGGACCGGGCGGCACAGAGGATTTTGGGCCTCCTTGCATCCGGCCAGAACGTCGGCTTGTGTTCCAATGCCGGCTATCCGGGCATTAGCGACCCCGGTTACGTGGTGATCAGCCAGGCGGTGTCGCGCGGGTTCGCGGTCGAGGTGGTACCCGGCGCCTCCGCCGTTCCCACAGCCCTGCTGTCGTCGGGCTTGCCTACCTCGTCTTTCACTTTCAAGGGATTTCCTCCGCGAAAACCCGGCCGCAGGCGGGCGTTCCTAGAAGCCGAACGCGATCTTCCACACACGCTTGTGTTCTACGAATCGCCAAACCGTCTGGGCGCGCTTCTGCAGGCGGCCCTGGAGGTGTTGGGCGACAGGCAGGCTGCGGTCTGCATCGAGCTGACTAAGATGTTCGAGGATGTTCGCAGGGGTCCTCTATCGGCTCTGGCCAAGGAGTTCGAGGGTGTGAAGGTGAAGGGCGAGGTGGCGGTGGTAATTGCCGGGAACAACCCCAAGTTCACCGCAGATCGGGATGGCTGCGATGGCGACGATCCCTCTGATGAGAGGGCGGAGCGATGAAGGCTGCCCTGCACACGCTCCATGGTGAACTGCCGCTTCCGGCGTTCATCCCGGACGCCACTCGTGCTGTGGTGCGTTCGGTAGATTCGACTGACCTTGCGGAAGCGAACGTGTCCGGGTTGATGGTGAACACGTTTCATCTGTCCTCTCGCCCCGGGGTTTCCGCGGTGGGATCGATCGGAGGCATCCATGACTTTATGGGCTGGCATGGCCCGGTAGCCGCCGACTCCGGAGGTTTTCAGGTTTTCTCTCTCCTTTCGGACAACCCTGCGTTGGGCAGTGTCACAGACCGAGGTCTTGTGTACCGGCGCGCCAGAGGCGGGGAGAAGGAGACGCTTACTCCGGAAAAATGCATCGAACGCCAATTCAGGCTGGGCGCGGATATCATGTTCTGCCTGGATTACTGTACGCATCCTGACGCTCCCGCGAGTATCCAGTCGGAAAGCGTACGACTCACTGTGGAGTGGGCGCGACGCTGCAAGGAAACGTTCCTGCGCCAGGTGGATCAGCGCGGGCTGAGCGATCATGAGCGACCTCTCCTGTTTGCCGTGGTGCAGGGAGGCAACGACCGCGAGCTCAGACGTGTCTGCGCTGACCAGCTGGTGGAGATGGGCTTCGACGGCTATGGGTACGGGGGATGGCCTATTGATGACGATGGCGGGCTTGTGGATGGAGTAGGCATGGTAGCAGAGCTGACTCCGGATGAGGCGCCTAAGCATGCCCTCGGCATAGGCAAGCCGGAGAACGTGGTGCGGGCGGCCGCAATGGGCTACAACACCTTCGACGCCGTGATTCCCACTCGTGACGCGCGCCACAAACGGTTGTACGTAACCTGTGATGACTTTGCTTCGCTGACCTGGAAGGCCGAGGGCTTCTACGCCAACCTGTACATTGAGGATGCCAGGTACGCCCGCGATCGCCGGCCAGTGGAGGAATCATGCGACTGCCTGTGCTGCCGGAACTATTCCCGCGCGTACTTGCGTCATCTGTTCGATATCCGGGACGCGCTGGCGCTGCGACTGGCCACCATACATAACCTGCGTTTCTACACACGCCTCATGTCACGTCTTCGACAGATGCTGGAGGAAGATCAACATGGGGAAGTGAGTGGACAATGACGACGGGCGCCGCTGACCCGGTGCGCGAGGTTGTGGCATCTCTCGCGTCCTCCAAGAAGTACCGAGATCTGTGCCCCGGCGTCCTCTACCGAACGGCTCGCTGGGCCTGTGAACGCTATCCTGATCTGCCCGTGGCGGTGAAGGCTGCCAAGAGAAAGCTTCACCAGGTGTACGCATCCTTCATCCGGCAAGATGATGTTGTGAAGATTCAGCGCTTGGTGGAAACCTTTCCATCATGCTCCAATGAGGTCGAGACTCGTTCTATCTGCAGCAACATAATGCAGCTGCATGCTTCGACTCGCGAGCGCATGCGCAACATGGAAGAGCTGTACCCCGCCTTGTTCGCCGCGATTGGAGGCCCGCCGCGCCGCATTGCCGACCTGGCATGCGGCCTGCACCCGTTTGCGCTTCCGTGGATGGCGCTCCCGCCGAGCACCGCCTACATGGCTTCTGACATCGACCAGCGGATTGTGGACGCTCTGAACGGGTTTTTCGAGCGCTCAGGATTCTCTGCCATGGCCGAATGCCGCGATTTACTTGCAGATCCGTCGCGTGTCAGTGCCGACCTGGTCTTCTTGATGAAGGCTCTGCCCGGGCTGGAGCAGCAGGAAAAGGGCGGCGCAGCGCGGGTTCTCCGGCGGCTGGACGCGGAGTGGGTGATAGTGTCAACTCCAACAGCGAGCCTGTCGGGGCTCGACAAGGGGATGTATGAGCATTACGGAGCCATGGTATCGCGCGTCGTCGCGCAAATGGGCTGGGGGGCGCGGGAGATGCGCTC
Organism: Bacillota bacterium; assembly: GCA_019136685.1. Taxonomy (GTDB): domain Bacteria; phylum Bacillota; class DTU025; order DTU025; family DTU025; genus UBA5389. Next base: position 10,394 of record JAGVTS010000046.1, read on the forward strand.
CGGCAACGAAACCTTCTACATACTGAGAACTACATCCTGAAGCAGATGATGCAGACAGGCCTCCGCCCGGCGCGGCCAGGCGAAGGCCTGCTATCAATCACGCGCAGCCCGAGGGCCGGCACGTGTTCCCGACTAGTAATCCATGCCGCCGCCCGGAGGATATGGCGGAGGTGTTTCCTTCTTCGGGATATCGGCGATAATCGCCTCGGTCGTAAGCAGCATCGACGCGATGGATGCGGCGTTTTGCAGCGCGGAGCGTGTGACCTTCACAGGGTCTACAATGCCGCACTTCACCAGGTCGCAGAACTCGCCGGTCAGGGCATTAAGCCCGAAGCCCTTCTTGTTCTCGGCCTTGACCCTTTCGACTACTACCGACCCCTCGAGCCCGGCGTTGTTAGCGATGGTCCGGAGCGGATCTTCCAGAGCACGCTTGATGATGTTCACGCCGGTCTTCTCGTCGCCTTCCGCCTTGATCGAATCGAGCATCGGGATGATGTTGATGTAGGTCGCGCCGCCGCCGGCGACGATGCCCTCCTCCACTGCAGCCCTGGTGGCCGAGAGCGCATCCTCGATCCTGTGCTTCTTCTCCTTGAGCTCTGTTTCGGTCGACGCGCCTACCTTGATGATGGCCACGCCGCCTGCGAGCTTGGCAAGGCGCTCCTGAAGCTTTTCACGGTCGTAGTCGGAGTCGGAGTCGTCGATCTGCTTGCGGATCTGGTTGATTCGTCCTTCGATCTTCGACTTGTCTCCCCGGCCTTCCACGATCGTCGTCTTCTCCTTGGTGATCTTGACGGTCTTGGCCCGGCCGAGCTGGCCGAGGTCGACCTTTTCGAGCTTGGCGCCTGTCTCTTCCGAGATGAACTGGCCGCCGGTGAGGATGGAGATGTCCTCGAGCATGGCCTTTCGCCTATCGCCAAAGCCCGGAGCCTTGACGGCAGCTACATTCAGGATGCCGCGCAGCTTGTTCACAACCAGGGTGGCGAGGGCTTCGCCCTCAATGTCCTCAGCGATGATCACGAGGGGCTTGCCTGCACGGGCAACCTTCTCCAGAAGCGGCAGGAGATCCTGGACGTTCGTGATCTTCTTCTCGTAGATGAGAATGTAGGGATCTTCGATCTCGGCCTCCATGGATTCGGCGTTGGTCACGAAGTAGGGGGAGATGTATCCCTTGTCAAACTCCATGCCTTCGACCTGCTCAACGCTGGTGTCGATCCCCTTGGATTCCTCGACGGTGATGACGCCGTCCTTGCCGACCTTGTCCATGGCTTCTGCGATCCAGTCGCCGATGGACTCCTCGTTGCCGGCTATCGATGCCACGTGGGCAATGTCTTCCTTGCCGACCACTGGTATGGCTACCTTATGTAGCTCATCCACTACGAAAGCGACAGCCTTGTCGATTCCGCGCTTCAGGAACATGGGGTTCGCGCCGGCGGTAACGTTGCGAAGCCCCTCGTTGACGATTGTCTGAGCCAAGACTGTGGCAGTCGTGGTGCCGTCGCCTGCAACATCGTTGGTGCGAGCGGCGACTTCCCTGCACAGCTGGGCGCCCATGTTCTCATAGGGATCCTCGAGCTCGATCTCCTTGGCGACGGTGACGCCGTCTTTGGTAATAACGGGTGAACCAAACTTCCTCTCTAGCACCACGTTCCGGCCCTTCGGCCCGAGCGTGACCTTGACTGCCGACGCGACTGCATCCACTCCGTTCTTCAGAGCTGTACGCGCATCTTCTTTGTATGCCAACTGCTTTGCAGCCATGAGCGTAATACCTCCCCCATATATGGATTCTTCGATTTCGGCAAAATGCTACGACGGCCTACTTGACCGCGAGGATATCGGACTCTCGCAGGATGAGGTACTCTTCGCCGTCCACTTTGACTTCGGTTCCGCCGTACTTGGCAAAGACCACCCTATCCCCGACTTTGACCTCCATAGGGATGCGGTTCTTGCCGGACTCATCCCACTTGCCGGCGCCGACCGCGATCACTTCGCCCCACTGGGGACGCTCTTTGGCGGTATCGGGAAGGACAATACCTCCGGCGGTCTTCTCCTCCTCGACGTTAGGCTTGACAAGGACTCTGTCGCCACAAGGCCTTAGCATCAAGATTTACCCCCTTCACGGCTATGCTCTGTGTGATTAGCACTCAATCGAGGCGAGTGCTAACAACGATATGATACACGCACTATTTTAGGGTTGTCAAGGCTTGTGATAGAATTATTTCCGGCATTGGCGATGCTATACGACAACAGCTATTTCGAGAAAGGTGGATGCTTAACATGCCCAATCTCCTGCGGTTGCTGGCGGTCACCGTGATCCCCGGGGTCCTTTGGGTGCTCTATTTCCACCGCAAGGACAAGTACGAACGCGAGCCCGGCGGGCTTGTTGCGAAGACCTTCCTAATGGGCGCGGTGATGATTGTCCCTGCAGGCATCGTCGAATCGCTCTTCCGAGGCGTCTTGCGAAACCCGCCGAGCCTTGCCGCTCTGCTGCTTGCAGCGGTGTTCGGAGTGGGCCTTGTCGAGGAGTTCTTCAAATACTGGGCCGTGCGGCGTGTGGCGTATGACCATCCTGCGTTCAACGAGCCCGTTGACGGCATAATCTACGCCGTCTCCGCGGGGCTGGGTTTCGCCGCGTTTGAGAATGTGCTATACGCGTCGACCCTTGGCCTCGGGGTCGGGCTGGTTAGGGCTGTTATGACTTCGCTTGTCCATGCCTCCTTCTCAGGAATCGTGGGCTTTGGCATGGGTATCGCCAAGTTCGCGCCTCGGGGCATGGAGGGCGCCGTGATCGGGCGCAGCCTAATGCTGGCGGCTGTGCTGCATGGCGTGTACGATTTCCTGCTGATGTCGCAGCTGATGAACTTCTACCTGACCGTGCTAGTGGTAATACTGCTGCACAGCGTGTTGCTTAGCCGCATCAGGTTCGCGCTCAAACTGTCGCCCTTTGGTAACCCGGACGACGTAGGAGTGGAGATTAGGCGCGAGAATGCCGACGATGAGTGACTGAGCCTGCTGCCGCTTGCCGAGGCGCGGCTTCCGCGTGCCTTCCAAGCCGGGCCTTGCTGTGCTAGAATGTAGAAGGCAATGCTGGCCGGGTTTCCGAAAGAAGGGGGGAGGCAGCATGTCCGGTCATTCGAAATGGGCCAATATAAAGCACAAAAAGGCAAAGGCGGACGCACAGCGCGGGGCTGCGTTCACCAAGGCGGCCCGCGAGCTCATAGTTGCTGTAAAGCAGGGTGGGCCTGACCCCGAGGGCAATTTCAGGCTGAGAATGGCTATTCAGGCTGCTAAGGCCGTGAACATGCCGAACGATACCATCCAGCGCGCGATTAAGAAAGCCGCCGGCGACGCTGACGGCGAGAACTACGAAGAGGTTGTGTATGAGGGATACGGGCCGGCCGGCGTGGCGTTGATCGTCGAGGCGATGACCGACAACCGCAACCGTACCGCTTCGGATGTTCGCTACCTGTTCTCGCGCCACGGAGGTTCCTTGGGCGAAACGGGCTGCGTTAGCTGGATGTTCGACCGAAAAGGCATGGTGACTGTGGACTCAGAGAACTACCCCGACGGAGAAGACGGCATGATGCTCATTGCCATGGAGGCCGGGGCGGACGACCTCAAAGTATATGACGACTACTACGAGATGCTGGCTTCGCCTGAGGATCTCGACACAGTTCGTCGCGCAGTTGAGGCAGCCGGCGTGGAGTGTTCGGAGGCGCGCATAGTCAGAGTTCCCAAAACTGTCATGACTTTGGGGCTGAAAGAAGCTGCGTCCGCAATGCGACTCGTGGACGCTCTGGACGAGCACGACGACGTGCAGCACGTCTTCACCAACTTTGACATACCTGACGAGATTTTGGAGCAGCTGGAGAGCGAGGAGTCCTGACGCCGGGCGCAATCGCTTGTAGGGCGACCACGCTCTCGGCGTGGCCGCTTTTCTTTCAGCGAATGAGTGGGCTGCCTTGGCGCAGGAGGTGGAAGCCATGATAGTGCTGGGAATCGACCCCGGCACGGCCATAACCGGATACGGCCTGGTACGCGAAGAACGCGGAGCCCTTACGTGTGTGCGAATGGGGGCCGTGCTCACCAGGTCCGACGTCCCCCTGCCGGCTCGTCTGTGCAAGATATACCGCGAGCTGTGCGCGGTCATTGCCGACAGTCGTCCCGATTGCGCGTCTGTGGAACAGCTCTTCTTCAACACTAACGCCAAGAGCGCTCTGGCCGTGGGGCATGCGCGCGGAGTGGCGCTACTTGCCTGCGCGAACTCGGGAATACCGGTGGTTGAGTACACGCCCCTCCAGGTGAAGCTGGCGGTGTCAGGATACGGGCGGGCCGACAAGAAGCAGATACAGAGCATGGTCAAGTTGCTGCTGCGCCTGGATGCCGAGCCCAGGCCGGACGATGTGGCCGACGCCCTCGCGATAGCTATATGCCACCTGAATTCGGCTCCATATCAGGCTTACGCCAACCGGGATGGTGATCAAGTGTGATATCGCAGCTTCGCGGAAGGATTCTTGGCATGGACCGCGATGCCGTGGTTATCGATGTGGGAGGCGTGGGCTTCCGCGTGTCGGCAACAGCCGGCGCCAGAGCTCTAGCCGGGCAGAGCGGAAATGAAGCGAGGCTTTTCACTGAGATGGTCGTCAGGGAGGACTCCATCGATCTTTTCGGATTCGAGACAGCCCAGGAGCGGGAGTTGTTCGGTATCCTGCGCGAGGTGAAGGGCGTCGGCCCGAAGACAGCGTTGTCGATCCTCTCCGCCCTCAGCGTTTCGCGGCTTGTGATGGCAGTGTCTACAGGCGATGTCCATACTCTGGCGTCGGCGCCCGGCGTGGGCAAACGCACAGCTGAGCGCTTAGCTATGGAACTTCGAGACAAGGTGGGAGGATTCGCTGCGGACGGCGTGCCCGACATCGGCCAGGCGCTGAGCGCGACCACGGGGCTAGGCGGCGGCCCGCCGCGAGACGCGGCGGCAGCCCTGGTGGCGCTGGGCTATTCGGTCGGCGAAGCGGATCGGGCGGTGGCCGCGGCTGTGGCCGCAGGATATACCGACAACGCCTCGGCCATTATCAAGGCTGCGCTTTCCAGGCTGTCTGGGGCTGAATGAGCGGGCTGATGGAGGGGCAACTAGCAATGGATGAGAGAATAGTGGCCGGGGATCTACGCGACGACGACCGCGGCGTGGAGCTGAGCCTTCGCCCGCGTCGACTTCGGGAGTTCATTGGCCAGGACCGTGTGAAAGAGAGCATGTCCATCTTTATTGAAGCAGCTCGGGGCAGGAAAGAGCCGCTGGACCACGTACTGCTCTACGGCCCGCCAGGCCTGGGCAAGACCACGCTGGCCGCCATCATCTCCTATGAGATGGGCGTTAGGCTCCGGGTAACCTCGGGCCCGGCCATCGAACGCGCCGGCGACCTGGCTGCGATACTCACGGCGCTCGACATCATCATCGGCAAAGGCCCGTCGGCAAGGTCAATTCGGATAGACCTGCCGCGATTCACTCTGGTGGGCGCCACGACGCGCACCGGCCTGATATCCTCTCCCCTGCGCGATAGGTTTGGAGTTGTTCATCGGCTCGAATTCTACTCTGTGGACGACCTATCCACGATAGTGTGCAAGTCCGCCGCCAAACTGGGCATACAGATACACCCAGAAGGAGCCCGGGAAATCGCACGCCGTTCACGGGGCACCCCCCGTGTGGCCAATCGCATGCTGAGAAGGGTGCGCGACTATGCACAGGTCAGGGCAGGCGGGGCGATAACGCCGGAAGTGGCTGCGGAGGCCTTGTCGATGTTCGAAGTCGACCAGCTGGGTCTGGACCGTCTGGACAGGAGGATTCTGTTTACCATCGTCGACAAGTTCGGCGGTGGTCCTGTTGGAGTAGAGACCATAGCTGCGTCGATAAGCGAGGAGAAGGACACGATAGAGGACGTCTATGAGCCATACCTGATGCAGCTAGGATTCCTTGAGCGAACGCCGAGAGGACGCGTAGCGACGGCCAGGGCATACGAGCACATCGGCCGTGAGCTTCCCCAGAACGGGCAGGCGACACTGCTATGAAACTGCTTCTTCATTCCTGCTGCGCGCCGTGTACTACGTTCTGCCTCAAGGCTTTGCGCGCTGACGGGCACGAGGTCAGCGGCTACTTCTTCAACCCGAACATACATCCATACACCGAGTTTCGCCGGCGGCTTGACACGTTCAAAGAATACTGCTTGTCGCAGGGGCACAGCGCTACCACGGACGAGACCTATGGGTTACGACATTTCCTCAGCGAGATCGGTCAGGACGTAGATGGCCGATGCGCCCAGTGTTATCGGATGCGGTTGTATCCCACGGCGGAGCTAGCCCGTAAGCTCGGGGCGGATGCTTTCACGACTACGCTGCTGATCAGCCCCTATCAGGACCATGAACTTCTGGCGCGTGTGGCGGAGGAGGCGGCTCAGGCGGCGGGCGTACCATTTGCTTACTACGATTTCCGTCCTGGATATCGCGAGAGCGTACGGATGTCGCGGGAGATGGGGTTGTACCGCCAGCCCTATTGTGGATGCATATTCAGCGAAGAGGAACGCTACTCGCCGGCGCGGCGCTGAATAGCTCGGCACGCTCGGGGGCACGTTACTTGTGCGACCCGGGCGTCCGTACGTAAGGATGATCGGAATGGCCCTGGTCAAATGTGAAGGAATAGTCCTCAAGGTCAAAGATTTCGGAGAAGCTGACAGGATACTGACAGTGCTGTCGGGCTCGGAAGGCAAGTTCGAAGCGCTCGCTCGAGGAGCGCGCCGACCCAGAAGCAGGTTGGTTGGGGTAACGCAGCAGTTTGCCCAGGTGAATCTGCTGCTTTTCCGAGGCAGAAACCTCGATACCATTAGCTCTGCTGAGCTGGTGTCGGCTCATTCGAATCTCTGGGCTGATGTGGTCAGGATGGCCTACGCATCCTACGTGGCGGAACTCGTTGACAAGATGACCGGCGAACGTGAACGCAACGACCGGCTTTACTCGTTGGTCGTAGCGGCCTTCGATACGCTCGATTCGGGGGCGCTCGACCCGCGTGTCGCGACGCTTGCCTTCGAAATCAAGTTCATGGCGGAGTCGGGATTCCTCCCGCAGCTCGGGCAGTGCGTCCTCTGCGGCGCCCCGATCGAACAGGCAGTGTGGTTTGGACCCGAGGCTGGAGGAGTGGTGTGCGGGCGATGCCGGCCCACCGTGCGAGACGCGGTGGCGTTTCCGCCCGCCGCCCGGGAAACGGCAAGGTTGCTTCTGACACTGGGGTACGACCGCGCAGGTGTGTTGAAACCACGGGAAGACACGCTAGATGAGCTTGAGATAGCCTTTCGGGCATACGTCGATCAGCGAGTGGAGCGGAAGCTGCACTCGCTGGACTTCATCCGCGACTTGAGAAGAATGGAGCAGGAGGGCGGGCAGGGCTGATGAAGGTAGACCTGGCGACCATCGACAGGCTGCGCGAAAGAGCTGATCTGACATACGAGGAGGCCGCTGCGTATCTTGAGGCAGCCGGAGGCGATCTGGTGCAGGCGCTCGTCATGGCCGAACGCGACCTGGGCTCGGAAAACGTGGAAGAGGAGCAAGGCTGGGTCGTCGCAGGGGCAGAGGCCCGCGCGGCAGCCTACACCCGGTTGTCTCAGCGGATCGCAGACGTGGTGAGGCAGGGCTCGTCGATGAGGCTCGTCATCGAGCGCGACGGCGACAGGCTGGCGAACCTGCCTGTGGCGGCGGGTCTTGTGGGAGTTATCTGGGCCCCCGAGCTTGCGGCTGTCGGCGCCATAGCCGCGCTCGCATCGCGCTGCACGCTCAGGCTGGAGCGGTGCTGAGCCTGCCGCACGCCCGAGCCGTGCGATTGGCCGGGCTGCTGGGCTTCTGGGCTGCTTGGCCCGTGTTTGACACACTCTGGTGCGTTTGTTATAGTTAGTGAAGGTTAAGAGCTCCGAACGCATTAGGCGCTCAGGGAACATGGCCTCTCGTCCCCCAAAGGATCCTCAGGGGCGGAGGCTTTTTTCGTGGAGGAGGCATTTGGTTGCTGAGAAAAGTATCGGTGCTGTATACTCGCGCCCTTCCACGGGCCCTCCGCGCGTACTGGAGGTATCTCCTTTTCGCCTGCGTGCTGTTTATCACGTGTGTGATTGTGGGGTACAGGAACTACCAGATCCAGGGGGACCAACTCCCGTGGATGTTCCGCAACCTTGCAGCCCTGAGAGACTCCATGGAGCAGAAATCTCGCGGCATGCAGATTCTGATGCTGTTCTGGAACAACCTGAGGGTATCGCTGATTTCGCTCCTGTTTGGATGGATTCTTGGAATCGTTCCTATGCTTAGCGTTGGCCTTAACGGTGTGCTCATCGGCGTAAGCGCCAGGCTCATGGTTGCCCGAGGAGGATGGCCGCTTGGCATGGTCATCGCGTCCTTCGCGCCCCATGGCGTGCTGGAGTTGCCGGCATTCATCGCGGTGCAGGCGGTGGGGATGCGCTTGGGGTTTCTCATCCCCCTCGTGTGGCGAAAGCGGGCGACCACCGGCGATCTGGGGCGCGCCTTTGCCGAGGGTGTTGCGATAATGCTTCTCTTCGCGCTGCCCGCCCTGGCCCTGGCAGCGGTCGTGGAGCTTTCACTGACTCCCGCTCTCATTCGAGCGATGGCCCCGGGGTACCCGGCGCTACCATATTGATGCTGCGCTTCCGGCGCTGCCGAACTAATGCCATTAAGGGGAGGGAACATGGTTGATCTTCCAGGACCTCATACTCACCCTAGAACGCTACTGGGCACAGCGCGATGTGACCATACAACAGCCCTACGTCGTCGAAGTAGGCGCAGGCACCATGAGCCCGCACACGTTTCTTAGGGTTCTCGGACCCGAGCCATGGTCCGTCGCCTATGTCCAGCCATCACGCCGACCGGCCGACGGTCGGTACGGCGACAACCCCAACCGTCTTTTCCAGCACCATCAGTACCAAGTAATCCTGAAGCCCAGCCCCGACAATGTTCAGGATCTGTACCTGGGGAGCCTCGCTGCGATTGGCATAGACCCAGCCCAGCACGATATCAGGTTCGTGGAGGATAACTGGGAAGCGCCCACGCTGGGAGCATGGGGGACAGGCTGGGAAGTATGGCTGGACGGGATGGAGATCACTCAGTTCACATATTTCCAGCAGGTTGGAGGGATAGAAGTACGCCCGGTATCGGCAGAAATCACCTATGGTCTCGAACGAATCGCCATGTACCTTCAGCGCGTCGACAACGTGTACGATCTGAAATGGGTGGGCGACTTGACCTACGGAGACGTGTACCATCGGGCGGAGTACGAGTTCTCGAAGTACGCCTTTGAGCTCGCCGACATCGACGTTCTACGAGCTTCATTCGAAAACTACGAAAGAGAAGCGTCCCGGTGCATCGACCAGAGCCTGATCCTGCCGGCCTACGACTACGTGCTGAAGTGCTCCCATGTTTTCAACATATTGGATGCGAGAGGAGCGTTCGGCACAGCTCAGCGCGCTGAGTACATGGCTAGGGTCAGGTCGCTCGCCCGCCTTGTTGCGCGCGCCTGGGTCGACCGAGAGCATGAGGAGGCGGCAGTCAATGGCGACAGACGAGAATAGACTTGTGAAAGACGCCGTTCTGGAAATCGGAGTCGAGGAGCTGCCGGCTCGCTTTATGCGGCAGGCGCTGGCCGACGCGCGAGAGTACATAATAGAGGCGCTGGCAACGGCCAGGCTGGAGGCTTCCGAAGTCCGAGTGTATGGAACGCCGCGGCGGATCATCGTGCAGCTGCGCCAGGTGGCGCCCAGGCAGAACGATCTGGTCCGGGAGGTTAGGGGGCCCGCCGCCAGGGCTGCTTTTGATTCTGAGGGCAAGCCCACCAAAGCGGCGCTTGGATTTGCCAGATCGACCGGCGTTTCCGTTGAGGCTCTGGCTTGTAGGCCGACTCCTCAGGGCGACTACGTCTACGCTACGGTCACCGAGGGAGGTCGGCCGGCCGGCGCGGTGCTGGCGGAGGTCTTCCCACAGATGATCGCGGCCATGAGCTTTCCGAAGTCCATGAGGTGGGGCTCGCACGATTTCCGCTTTGCCCGCCCGATCAGATGGATTCTGGCGCTGCTCGGCACGGATGTCATCGACTTTCACACACACGCTGTGTCGAGCGGTCGCGCTACATGGGGCCATCGCACGCTTGCTCCGGGAGCGCACGAAATTGAGTCAGCTGAAGAGTACCTGCTCCGCCTGCGCGAGCTAGGAGTGATGGCCGATCCCCAGGAGCGCGCTAAGAGCATACGCGAGCAGGCGGAGAGCCTGACATCGTCCATCGGGGGCCAGGCGGTGATCGATCCTGAGCTTCTTGAAGAAGTGACGTTTCTAGTGGAGTGGCCCCGAGCATTCGTGGGCAGGTTCGCTTCCGACTACCTTGACCTGCCCGAAGCGTGCGTGATTACGCCCATGAAAGACCACCAGCGCTACTTCCCCGTGCGCGAGCCCGGAGGCAACCTGATGTCGGTCTTCGTCGGGGTGCGCAACGGCGGGGATCATGCCATCGATGTGGTCAGGGAGGGGAACGAGAAGGTGCTGGCGGCAAGGCTCGCCGACGCGCGGTTCTTCTACGAAGAGGACATGAAGCGTCCGCTTGCCGAGAGAGCAGACGACCTGCGCGGCGTGGTTTTCCAGGAGAAACTGGGAACAATGTACGAAAAGGCGACGCGAATAGGGCTCCTGGCGTCGGAGCTGCTCTATGGTGCACCAGAGGCTGCGTTGGTACAGAGGACCGCTTGTCTCGCCAAGGCCGACCTGGTCACTTCGGTGGTTCGTGAGTTCACCGAGTTGCAGGGGGTCATGGGGCGCGAATACGCGCTCCGGCAAGGGGAAGACAGGACCGTCGCCGAGGCCATATTCGAGCACTATCTGCCGCGGTTCGCAGGCGATGTTCTTCCCGCCTCGCCCCTCGGGGCAGCACTGTCCGTAGCGGACAAGATCGACACGCTTGTAGGCTACTTCTCCATAGGCCTGATTCCGTCCGGCTCGGCTGACCCGTATGCCCTGCGTCGGCAGGCGGCAGGGGCGGTGTCCGTGCACGCCGAATGGAAGTTCCGAGTGGGGCTCGATTCCCTGGTAGCCCGCGCAGCCAGCCTGTTTGGCGAGGCCGGCGTGGCGGGCGACGCATCTCGGCAGGCGCAAGTAGTCGAGGACGTAATGGGCTTCATTCGGGCGAGGATGAAGGCTTCTTTGGAGGAGGCGGGGCTTAGGCACGACATCGCCGACGCAGTGCTTGCCGCAGGCTTCGGTCGTCCTGTATGTGTGTTTGAGCGGGCTCAAGCCGTTGCGCAGGTGGTGGATGAAGGCTGGTTTGCCGCGCTCGCCACGGCGGGGTCCAGAGTGCGAAACATTGCAATGAATGCTCAGAGTGAAGCTTTCAACCCCACGCTCTTCCAAGACGACGCTGAACATGCGCTGTTCGATGCGGCCAAGTCCTTGGAGGCCGAAGTGCGGACATCGATCGAAGCTCGCATGTCGGGATTTGTGGATAGAACGGCATATATATCCGCTCTCGAACGAATGAGCGTGATAAGCCCGGTGATCGACAGGTATTTCGAGAAGGTCATGGTCATGGTGGACGATGAAGCTGTGCGGAACAACCGTCTGGCAATGCTCAAGTGGGTTTCGGGTGTGTTGTCCATGGTCATCGACCTCTCCACTATCGTCTTCGCGGGCGAATGATTATGAGGGTGATTGTGAGTTCCGCTTGAAGGAAAGCTCTCAGTAGAGTAGAATCTTAGGCGACTTGGTAAGCAGAGAGCAGCAATGGATAGGAGGATTGTCATGGCAGAGAGGGAGATACCAAAGTACGTGTACTATTTCGGCGGCGGCCGGGCGGAAGGCTCGGGCGGAATGAAGAACCTTCTCGGTGGAAAAGGCGCCGGGTTGGCTGAGATGGTGAATCTGGGGATTCCAGTGCCCCCGGGTTTTACCATCACCACTGAGGTGTGCACAGCTTACTACGCCAGTGGCAACCAGTGGCCCCAGGGGCTCGCCGAGCAGATCGACGCAAACCTGGCGCGACTGGAGAAGGATATGGGCGCGGTATTCGCTGATCCTGAGAACCCGCTTTTGCTGTCGGTGAGGTCCGGCGCCCGCGTGTCGATGCCCGGCATGATGGACACCATCCTCAACCTCGGTCTGAACGACGTGACTGCCGCAGGGCTCATCAGGAAAAGCAACAACCCTCGTTTCGTGTACGATAGCTACAGGCGGTTCGTGCACATGTACTCCGACGTAGTCATGGGCGTGCCCCACGAGAGTTTCGAGGAAGCCATTGCGGCGAAGAAGCGGGCCCGCGGCGTCAAGCTGGACATGGAGTTGTCCGCCGACGACCTTAAGGAACTAGTTGCGGAGTACAAGGCGATCGCCCGAGAGCATACGGGGCGCGACTTCCCTGAGGACCCCAAGGAGCAATTACGGGGTGCTGTGGACGCAGTGTTCGGTTCGTGGAACAACCAGCGAGCTATCACATACCGAAAAATCAACAACATACCCGGCGACTGGGGCACTGCAGTCAACGTGCAGACGATGGTCTTCGGTAACATGGGCGACACTTCCGGAACCGGCGTAGCCTTCACACGCGATCCCGCTACCGGTGAGAACGTATTCTACGGCGAGTACCTCATGAACGCGCAGGGCGAAGACGTCGTTGCCGGCATTCGTACACCGCAGCCCATCAGCACTCTCAAGGAAGCGATGCCCGGAATCTATGCCGAGCTTGAACAGATCTACCACAAGCTCGAGGAGCACTACCGGGATATGCAGGATATCGAGTTCACGATACAAGACGGTCGTCTGTTCATGCTGCAGACCCGCACAGGCAAGAGGACCGGCACGGCCGCTGTCCGTATAGCTGTTGAGATGGTGGAAGAAGGCATGATCGACGAGAAGACGGCGGTGCTGCGCGTTCCTCCTGCCAATCTCGATCAGTTGCTTCACCCGATGATCGACCCAAAGGCCAAGGTCAAAGCCTTTGCCAAGGGCTTGCCTGCTTCGCCCGGCGCTGCCGTGGGACGCATAGTATTCACAGCGGACGCAGCAGAAGCCTGGGCAGAGCGCGGAGAAAAAGTGATTCTGGTCAGAACCGAGACTTCGCCGGAGGATATCGGCGGCATGCACGCGGCGGTGGGCATCCTCACCTCCCGCGGCGGGATGACAAGCCATGCGGCCGTGGTTGCCCGTGGCATGGGCACCTGTTGCGTGGCGGGGTGCGGAGCCATTCTCATAAGCGAGAGAGAGAAGAAGATGGTGTGCGGCGACCTCTCGCTCACAGAGGGCGATTGGATCACCCTTAACGGTTCGGCCGGCGAGGTGATCGAAGGAAAAGCGCCCCTGGTCCAGCCTGAACTGACTGGCAACTTTGGGAAACTCATGGAGTGGGCCGACAAGTTCCGTACGCTCAGGATCCGCACCAACGCGGATACGCCGCAAGACTCCAAGCAAGCACGGACCTTTGGCGCCGAAGGTATTGGCCTGTGCCGCACTGAGCATATGTTCTTTGCGGAAGACCGAATTCGCGCCATGCGCGAGATGATCCTGTCGGACACTGAAGAGCAGAGGCGCGGAGCGCTAGCGAAACTGCTTCCCTTCCAGAAGGGCGACTTCATCGGAATTCTCCGAGAGATGGCCGGGTTGCCTGTGACCATCAGGCTTCTAGACCCGCCGCTCCACGAATTCCTTCCTACTATGGAGCAGACCAAGCAGATTTCCGAAATCGCGTCCGAGATGGGCGTTTCCGAGGCGAAGGTGCGCGAGCGCATCCAGTCTCTGCACGAACTCAACCCCATGCTGGGATTCCGAGGCTGCCGCCTCGGAGTGGTGTTCTCAGAGATCTACGAGATGCAGGTGAGGGCGATCTTCGAGGCCGCCTGTGAACTGACTCGTGAAGGCGTTCAGGTGCTGCCTGAGGTGATGATCCCACTTGTCGGCACCACCGGCGAGATGGATATGATCCGCGAGTACACTGTCAGAATCGCCGAGGACACGATCAAGGAGTACGGCGTCAAACTGCATTACCTGGTTGGAACGATGATCGAAGTGCCGCGTGCCGCGTTGGTCGCTGACAAGATCGCCCGAACCGCTGAGTTCTTCTCATTCGGTACCAACGACATGACCCAAATGGCCTTCGGTTACAGCCGCGACGATGCGGGCAAGTTCCTGGCACAGTACATCGACAGGAACGTGCTCAGTGCGGATCCTTTCCAATCTCTTGACCAGGAAGGCGTGGGTCAGCTGGTGGAGATGGGCGTGCAGCGTGGACGGAGCACGCGCCCGAACCTCAAGATCGGCATCTGCGGCGAGCACGGTGGGGATCCGGATTCCATCGATTTCTTCCACCGCGTGGGGCTCGACTACGTGAGCTGCTCTCCGTATCGTGTGCCTATCGCGAGGCTGGCTGCGGCTCAGGCGGAGATGAAAAACCCCAGGAAGGCCCCTGAAGAGACTTGCTGCGGGGGCTCATGCAGGAAAAACTGTTGCTAAGGGTGAAATAGGTATACAGGGTCAGACGGTGGCCCACGCGGCGTGTCTTGCTGCGTGGGCCATTTGCCCCATTGACGCGAGGAGGGGTGCCCTGTGACAGTGAGAGAGAGGATCGAGCGGGAGGAGGCTACCCGTTTTTCGGCATATGCGGCGCTTGCTGCCAACTCGCGCGGCCGTGACTTGCATGAGGAGGCAGATGAGTTTCGCACGTGCTACCAGCGCGACCGAGACCGGATAATTCACTGCAAAGCTTTCAGGAGACTCAAGCATAAGACGCAAGTATTTTACTCCCCTGAAGGCGACCACTATCGGACGCGCCTCACACACACGCTGGAAGTGTCACAGATAGCGCGGACGATGGCCCGCGCCCTCATGCTCAATGAGGACCTCACTGAGGCGATCTCGCTCGGACACGATCTGGGGCATACCCCCTTCGGCCACTCCGGCGAAGCGGCCATGAATGAAGTCCTGCCTGATGGTTTTCACCACAATCAACAGAGCCTCAGAGTGGTTGAGTTTGTCGAGCGACGCAACGGCAGAGATGAGCGTGGGCTAAACCTCACACGGGAGGTGCGCAATGGCATACTGTGCCATTCAGCCGAGTGGCCGGAGCAGGCGGCCACTTTGGAGGGGCAGGTGGTGAAGCTGGCCGACAAGATAGCTTATGTCAACCACGACGTGGACGATGCGGTGAGAGCAGGCATCATAACTGAGAGCATGATTCCGGAGGAAGCCCGCGATCTGCTGGGACATACGAGAAGGGAACGCCTCGACACGCTGGTGGCCGACGTAATCCGGCAGAGCCAGGGTAAGCCCCAAATCTGCCAAAGCCCGGAGGTGGCGCGGGGAATGGCGGTATTGCGCGGCTTCATGTTTGCGCATGTCTATGAAGGCTCCGCCGCCAAGAAGGAGGCAGACAAGGCCAAGAGGCTGCTGATAGAGCTCTTTCACTACTATATCCAGCATGTGGACGAGCTTATCGAGGATTCGGGAGAGCCCGCGGCCGCGTGCGACCCAACGAGGATAGCAGTGGACTACATAGCCGGCATGACTGACCGGTATGCCATGAAACAGTGGACGCACCGGTTCGTTCCGGCGCCCTGGGCGGTGTACTAGCGTCGCCGGGTCTAGCAGGCAAGCTGTATAAGCGGGGAATCTTGCGGAATATTAAGGACACTGCCGTCGTATTGGGGGCGCGCGGGGAAACATTGCGCACAGCAGAAGGGAATTTCGATCCCGGGTCGAATATCGAAACACAAGTTCGCACGTGTCCTTGCGGTTCGGACTCCCTCGCTTCCGCCAGGTCGTGAATTCGGAAGCGGGGTTCTTTTT
>JAGVTS010000229.1 GCA_019136685.1 Bacillota bacterium
TGGCTTTTAGCCTGGCAAGCATCTCGGACGAAAGGTCAACAGCAGTGACCCTGGCATTGGGCACCCTGGCGAAGATGAAGTCCAGCTCGAGGCCTGTGCCGCAACCCAAGTCCAGAATGGACAGAGGTTCAGTAGTTGTGGGGATCTGCGCGGCTACAGACGAGTAGAACTCATCGAACGCCGGGAGTATCTCCCGCATGTGCTCCTCGTAGCCGCCAACCCTGCTGTCGAAGAATTCCGCCATCAGTTCATAGTTGCTAAGTCCATCGTCCCCGTCACATCGGTTGCCGGTCATGACTCACCATCCCACCAGGCCCAACATGGTACTTGCGAATCTCTTCAGGTCTTCGAGGTCGTCGGCGATGATCTTCCTGAGGCGCTCGACGCCCACCAGCTGCTTCAGCGCCGTGACCTGCTAGTCACCAGGTGTTGCTCACCTTCTCGGCAAACCCCATGAGATCGCGTATTTCCAGTATCCTTCCGTCATCCAGCACTACACGACCGGTGAACCTGCCAAACACCTGATGCTGCACTGAGCTTATCACGACAGCATTCATCTTTGCGTACCTGTCAATGACAGGTACGAAGTCCATCTCGAACCTGCCGTCGTTGCTTGTGAAAACCCAGGGTTTCGTGAAACTGTCGGGAGGAATGTTGAACACTACCTGGTCTAGCTTGTGGCACTTGTTGGCGTAAAAGACCATATTCTCGCTTGCGGCCGACGTATCGCCGAAACCGTACCCGATGTTGAGACCAAACGGCACACCGTCCACCGCGCCTGATGCGGAACCCCAGTACCACGTGTTAGTCCTGGTCCATACACCGCGCCCCCAGTCCAAAACGGCCCAGGCCTTGCCCTCCTCAAACACGAATTCATCCTGCCCGAAAGAGAGCCGTCCGCCGGCAGGCATGCAGTTGATCTTCTGGTTGTAGTAGAAGGCCTGCGGATCCTCGGCGAACGGCGTGGCTATCACCATGGTATCCAGAGGTTCGGGCATCACCATGCTTATCTCGCCCGAGAGGCTCTTGCCGCCGCTGAAGTCGGCGAAGTCCACACTGATGCGCCGCCGGCGGTTGTTCAGTGTGAAAGCCATCTTCACTCGCTTGTTCCGGAAGCGGACGTCGCCCTCTGCCGATGAGGACGGCATGTTGAGCTTGCCCATGGGAAATGGGGTCATCACTGATGTGGTGATCTCCCACGGTTGTGTGAAATCCAATATGCTGGCTGAAACCAGACCCATATAGCTGTTGTCGGCAATGGTGAACGCCGCGCCGAACTCGTCAGTGAGTATGCAGTAGTAGTCCCACTCCTTGATCCTGAGTGGTGAGGCCCTAATCGCCCGCCGATCGTAGCGCAGAACCAGATCCCTGGCCCACCCGGGGTTTGCGAGCCTGCCGCGCAAGTCGAGCAAATCGGCCTTCTGGGTGATCTCTCTCTGCGCCATTGCCCGAATCACCGTCCCCTCTCGCTGATTTGCCTCCGTTCAAGGGTTCTCGCCCCTCGCCCTACGCCCTATCCTTAATCCGACAGCGGATCGGCCATTCTCCCCAAGAAGAGAATGCTCCCGGTTCGCGCATCACGGATGAGGAAGACGAACGGTCTGTCGGCCATGAACACCTTCGGCATGTCCAGCCGAATCGACTTCGTACCCATAACAACCGCAGTAGCCGCCGCGGCTTCTGTGCCTTCCTCGTTGACTTCAATGAAGGCCTTGTGCAGAACGTGCGTGATGTACAGGAAGGTGTCGGATATTCCTGAGAAATCGGCTATGTTGTCGTCAAACGCGTCTATCATGCCCAGCCGCTGAAGGTATCCGCTAAGCGATAGCTCCGCTTCGAACTTGAACCGTGGGATGCTCACATCAACTCTGGTGGGAGAAAGCGTCTCCAGAATCGCCTCGATCCCATCGGTTCCAATGGCCGCCTCAAGCTCCGCCACGCTGGAATCAGGTTTCGGCAGCAACACGGTCATGGCGAGTTCGTTGCCGCTGTATGGCAGCTCCAATACCTGTGTACTGCCTGTTTCAGCGTACTTGAACGTTCCTATTTGGTGCATGAACGGAACAATCGCCTGCTTTCCACTGGATAGATAGAACGCAGCCTCCTCGGTCTGCTCCGGCCTGAACTGCTGTTCCCACTGGCCTTTGAAGTATATTGCGTTAGTCAACACCAAACGGGTCAGTGGATCAAGCACCCCCGGCGCTATCAGGTCAATGATCTTGCCCTCGGTCTTGTCCTCTACCCATCGGTTGATGGCCGATCGAGCCTCCTCGGTATTGTAGACGAAGTCTACCTCCTTGAGCCCTGCGTCGTAGTGCTTTTCGGCTATGGAGACGTACTCCGGCAGGAAACTGAGGCCGATCTGGCTCCAGAGCGCATTGGCAACCGACAGCCTATAGGTCTTTCCTCCAGAGTTGAACAGCCTGCTGAGCGCAGAGAACGACTTGTGGAGCTGATCGGGGGCTAGATCGTAGTGGAGGGCGTCTGCCATCTGCGCCGCTGTGTTGCCCCGCGCGCCCGCATAGGTCATGGCCAGTGCTGAGGAGATGCTGTACGGCGAGATGAACAGGTTGCCATCCCGAGATGACAGGACTGAGTAGAGATCGAAAGCGAAGGCGTTGTTCCCCTTCACTAATGCCTCCACATCCCCGGCGCTCACCAAGGACGAGCTCGCCGAGGCACTGACCAAAGCGAAGATAACGGCGAACCCCAGAACCATTCGCACTAGCCCTGCCGTGACTCTCATTTGCCATTGCCTCCTTCATGAGACGTGATGATGCATCAACGTTGATGTGTGTCAACACGTACGATATTCGATTCGATCCGAAGTTGAGCTCCGGTTGGCTGTACAGTTCGGATTCCATTCGGTGTTTCCTGCTGCCGTGCCGTACTGTCTTCAGTCATACGGGATAACACCGATAATGTCATTTTCTCGTCTCTACGCCGCAAAGTGGAAGGAGTGGCGTTTCCCGCGTGGAAGTCTCCTTCGCGCACATGTACTCGGGCCGGAGGCCTTGAGGGGGAGAGTTGAGTGAGGAGACGCGTATTGGTTCTTGGATTCGCGCTGCTGCTTGTGCTCGCGTGGGCAGGTTTGGCCGGCGCCGCAGAGCTGAGGCTCGGCGCCAAAATCGTCTACCAGGTAGGTGACTACGCCCTCACAGTCCTTAGAGCCGACGATACTGACGCGACGACACGCTACGAGTCCGCTTCTTCTGCTCCGCCGCTCAGGTTCGAGCTGGGCATGACGTCCGGAGCGTGGAATCTGAGCGGCTTTCTGACCACAAAGAGCTTCGGAGACGGCAAGCTAGATCATGGCTTGCTGGTCAAATCAGACCAGGGCAATGAGTATGACGAAGAGGACTATGAAGACTACGGAGGCGTGACTGCTTTCGGCGGAGACCTCGCCCATTTGTTCGACGTAGGGTCATTCAAGCTCGGCCCTTCAATCGGCTATCGAAGCACGCAGGTGACTGCAGGGCTCAAAACATGTGACGAAGGAGGATCGGCGGCTCAAGGCGAAGGGCTTCGAACCCGCGGCGTCAGGCTCGGAGCTGAGGCATCTGCCACCCTGAGCGATAGGTTCTCGTTTACCGCTTCGCTTGGGTGCTCTCCCCGCCTCGCAATCGCGGAAATCGAAGAGATTGCATCAGATGCAGTTGGGGGCGTCCACTGGCGTTTCTATGGTGCCCACGACATCTCGAAACCCGTCAAGGCCTGTTCATTCGACCTGGCGATCACCGCATCAGCTCGCGTCATCCCCGCAGTCGAAATCGTCGGCGGATACAGATATGAAGGCATTCGCGTCGAGATCGATCCCGCGGCCAGCGAATTTGGTGCCTCCGGCTATGCGGTGAACGCGAGCGTATTCCATATTGGCGCAGAATGCAGATTCTAGTGGAGTCTTCGGCGCCCGGGGAGGGCTTGGATCCTGGCCCCGGGCGCCTCAAGTTCACATGCCCAGAATCGACAGGGCAGACAGACGATGTGGGAGGAATGCTACGCGGCCCGGCCGCTAAGCCATGCCGCGTGGTCGCTATTCCGTCGGTAGCTACTCGGCGTGATAGCCGGGCCGCATGTTCGTTCGGGCAGGCCTCCCTACCATCGATACGAGTGCCAGGCCCAGGGCAGCGACCAGCAGGCACGGGATCATCGCCTTTGAGTACACCGCCCCGCCCTGAAGGCCTGCTGCCGTTAGGCGATGGCCAGCCCCGACACGTTCGACGGGAACAACTCCTTCGCTATTCCAAATACCAGGCTGGCCGAACTGACGGAGATGCCCATGAGAAACAGCAGAACGTACATGGCGCCGAGGGGCAGGAACCCCGGGGCCAGGACTATGGGCGCCCACGTCACAACATAGAGCATTGTAGTGGCCACAAGTAGGCGCCGCTGAGCAGCAATCAGGTTCATGCCCCGGGCCGCCATGACGTCGGCGAGCTTGCCGATTATCGGGGCGGCCACCACATAGCCGGCAGCCACCATGGTCACCGCCCCAGCAGCCGCAGTGGGGCTCACACCGTAGACGCTCGCGATATACGGCACTCCCCACAGGCCCTGAAACGCCACTTGAGAGCCGTATTTCGAAAACAGAAACAACGCAAGTAGCCAGAGCTCGCGACTGCGTATCACGTCGCGGTTGGAGCCCGGCTCGTCGCCTAGGTCGGAATCCGGCACTGCGCGCGTGCGGCGTCTTGCGGCGAATAGCCAGCACAGAGCGGCCAGGAATACTGCCGCAAATGCTAGCCCTGCGAAGACCAGCCTCCATCCGGCCATGACCGTCAGCCACGCCAGCGGCGCAGCTCCCATCAAGGTTCCCGCGTTTCCAATCGCCACAAACAGCCCGTTGTACGTTGAGAACGCCTCAGGCGGAAACATCGCCGCGATGACCTTCATACCCGGGATAAACCCGGCTGCGAGGCCCATGCCCATCAGAATCCGTCCCAGAAAGGCGGAGGTAAACCCGCGCGCGCCCGCGAACAGGAAGACCAGCGCATACGCTATGAAGAACCCCGACGACATGAAACCCAGCGCCACGCTGTCGAGCCCGAGCTCCATAGCAAGGTCGTCAGCGACCACCGACACCGCCACACGCTGAAGAAAAGACAAGAAATAAATCGCCGCAAACAACCCAAATCCGAATAGCCTCAGCCGGTTGGACGAATTGACTCGGTCCGCAATGCCCGTGCCACTTCCTCTGCTCGTCCAATCGACACCACTGATGTCCTTCAAGAACAACACATCCTGCCACAATTGCTCCATACTGCGTTGCACGCGGAATACGCAGCGCCAACTAGATAATAACACTGAATAGCCCGGAGCCAAAAGAGAAACGGCTCGCGGCGACATGAACGAGGCTGAGCGGAGATCTGCCCATACTCGAAGGCGCCAGTATCGATGAAAGCGCCTCTCGCGAATGCATTCAGCCAAACCGCGTTTAGCAGGAAGTTAGCGAACCTGCAACAATACAGTACGGTTTCTGCGCGAACCGTCCCAGGAAGAGTACGGTTTGACCGACGGCAGCGACGAAGGCGGCCGATTCTGCGGCTTTCTGGGGAATTCGCGGCTGTCTGAGCGGCTTGCCGAGGGCGCCGGAGATACAGGCGCGAGTGTCTAGATTATGTAACACGCCTCTGCCTGCGGATTTGGCGGCGGATCGCTGACGGAAAAACGAGGCGCCGCAAGCGGCGCGAATTCGGATAACTCGTACCTGTTCAACCGTACCGGATCCGAGAAGGTTCGGCGAAAAACCGTCTCAGAAATGAGCAGGATGCCGCACAGTCAGCGGCGCCGGTGAGCCCATATGCTATTAGGGCCTGTACGCCCAGAGAGCTCCATGAACGTGGGTAATGCATAGCACATTTCTTATAGGTTCGCTAATGCCCATCTAAACACAGTTTTGCCCTAAAACTTGCGCAAGGTCCTTTCGCCCCCTAAACGGTCCCCGGAGTATGGGGCATGGTTGGCGCAGGGCGCCCGGGCAATGAACAGGCCTCACGTCTCTTCCGGCGATGCGGGTGATGCACAGGTCGAATATAGCGATATTGGCTGGAGGACTTGCCCCGGTGTTGCGCGAATGAGAAGGTACCCAAGCATGTTGAGGGACGGGGGTGCTTAGGACGACATGAGACTGAGACAACGAATGACCGCCAAGGCCGTGGCAATTGTGTGTGCTATGTGTGCTATGTGCTGTCTTCTCGCAGCCGGAGCCCGGGCAGACACCGGGCAGGGCTCGTCAGCTGAAGCCTTCACTGCATTGACTCAGAGAATCCTGGACGAGTACTACGGCAGACTCGACCCTGATGAGAGAAGCCATGTCGATGATCGGATCGCTCGTCTTGGCGTCGACCGAGCCGGCGTGCTGGAAAGCGCGAGGGAAACCTCGTCGGCGGCAGTGATCATCTCGGCCACAGCCTCGTCTCAGTATATGCCCATCGTGCTCGCCGCTGCGGCAGCCCAGGCTGCGCCCAATGATCCTCTGGCTGTGAACAACTTCGCAGCCATACTGCGATCCATTGGGCAGCTTGATGAGTCGATCGAAGTGCTGCTGTACGCTGAGAGCCTTGCGCCCTACTCCCCGGTCATCCTGACCAACCTGGGAAACTCGTATCTCGACAAGGGCATGCTCGGCGAAGCGCAGCTTGCCTACACAAAGGCCATCGCCTACGATGCCGACTTCGAGGCCGCTCACTACGGCATGAGCATCATCTGGGTAAAGCTGGGCAACGGCAACTTGGCCATGGCTGAGCTGGCCAAAGCCGCTCGCGGAGGCTTCGTGCCGTCGATGCGCCAGGTGTACCTGGGAGCTAGAGGATGCGGTGGTTCAGTCGGCGGGCCCTTCTGGGACGTCATCATAGACGAGGGCATGACCGATTCGCAGGATAGCGATGGCTCACCCGACCAGCCCGGAGATGATGCCCTTCCCCAGGCCGATAGGCTGATACTGCCGACTCTCCCGAAGTGGGGAAGCCGCATGGACTTCTTGGCCGCAGCGCCCGGCCTCCAGCCCCTGACACAGCGGATCATGAGGGAGGGCCTCATCGGCGCACTCGAATTCGCAGCGCAGTATCATCCGGAAGAACTGGCCGCGGGCATGGGCGATGGCTCGTTTGATCAGACGCACAGCTACTCTTCGTCCGGAAGCGACGAATGGGATGATGATGGATGGGACGATGGCGAATCGTGGAGTGAAGATGACTGGGGTAGCGAAGGCGATTGGGATAGTGATTCACCCAGCAGCCCTCCCCAGGGTATACAGCTGAAGCCAGGGTACGGGCAGAAGCTCTTCATGCTGGAGCTGGTAAACGACTACTATGCGGACATGATCGCGCAAGAACTCACCCAGAGCGCCGCCCGCCGCAAACAGATAGATGAGCGGTACGAACGCGAAATGACCGAACTGAAAGAGGGCGGTCAGTACAAGCAGCTAGAGCTCAAGACCATGGCAAACCAGATATACGAAGCGAAGGTACTGGCCCAGACCATCAACAAGCTCGGAGGCCAGATCGCCGACTCCCACTTCTACGCGTGGAGAGACCTCACGCTCGAATCCTACGGCCGTCTGAAGTCGCTGCTCCTGGAGTACTGGAAGATGTCGGACCAGGTGACTGCCGGCATATACGACCACGACGTGATTGACTACGTCAACAAGATTCGGGAGCTCACTGTATACTCATCCTTCTTGCCCATGGCCCTGGACTTCTCGACACTCCCTCAGGCCTACGCGCTTGCTGACTACATCGCCCCAATAGCCGGCAAGGACGAGGACCTGAGCCAGTTCAGGCCGCAACCCGTCGGGGAGCTGACCATACCGAAGAAGGAAGCCAAGAAGTGTGGGCTCAAGAACAAGCTTACGTTCGGCATTGGGCCTGCTTCATTTGGTGTGGATTGCGACAGCTGGGAGCTAGAGTTCCTAGCGGGGGTCGGCGGCTCGTACAAACAGAACTTCAAGACGGGCGAATCAGAGATCAGCGTACTAGTAGGAGCCAAGGCAGGCGCCGGGATCGGTCCTGCGAAAGGAGAGCTATCGGCCAAGGGCGGGGTGACGCTCCGCTTTGACAAGAACGGCAATTTCACCGGCTGGACAGACAAAGGCGAATTCGGGATGAAGACAGGCATAGGTCCACTGTCGGCCGGCCAGTCCCTAGAAGGATCGGCCAACCTCGGCTCGATAGCGGGGCCGAGAACCGAAACAACGTCAAGCTTGGGGTTTGAGGAGTAGAGTGAGCCCGGCTAGCCGAAGCCCACTCGTTCCGAATACATGCGGCGTCCTGTCGCAGCTATTTCAGAGTGACCTTGACCGGTTTGGCCCTGACCTCAAAGGACTTGTC
>JAGVTS010000226.1 GCA_019136685.1 Bacillota bacterium
AAAGCGCTAAAGCGCTATCCTTCTGTTAAGGAGGGTTCGCCATGGCTCGAAAAATCAGTGTCTACGTAGACGATGATCTGCACAGGGACCTGAAGGCCGCTGCTAGTCTTCAGGGCCTGTCCTTGTCGGAATTCATGTTGCGCGCGGCGCGCTAGACGCTGAAGAATCCCGGTCGCGCGGCCGTTGCAGCGAAGATGGATTCCATACGCAGTCGGATAGACGTGAAGTTCTCCGCCGACGAAATCAGGGCCATGCGGGAAGAAGGGCGCTGCACCCAATGGGATCAGTTGTAGTTGATGCATCAGTGGCGCTATCGTGGGTGCTTCCCGGTGAGGATGACCAGCGTGTCGTCGAACTGCGCGACAGAGCAGCGCATCAGCCCGGCGTGACTCTGCTGGTGCCACCCGTTTTCTGGTACGAAGTAGCAAATGCCCTTTGGGTAGCGGTGCATCGCCAGAGAATACCGTCAGGCATTGCACTGGAAACAGAGGCTCCTCAGCTCCGTGCCGAGGCTCCCTTAAGAACGAGGCCCAGGCGCAGCCTATCCAAGCGCCTACGGGCTCTGGCACCCTTCGCAGTAGTACACACTCCCGCCCATGTACGTTTCCTTCTTTATGGTGGTCCCGCACACCGGGCATGGCTTGTCCACCGTATTCTTGCTGAGCCTTGTCCTGTACCCTCCAGGGCGGCCGTACAGATCGCGCTCGGTGTCCCTGCCTCCTTGCTCTGCCATCTCATGAAGTACGGATTTCACCGACCGGAACATGGTGCGCAATTCCTCATCGGATAGCGCCGCCACTTTTCGCCTCGGGTGAATCCTGGCAACCCACAGGATGTCCTGTAGAACTCCGTTGCCAAGGCCGGGTATTCGCTGCTCGGTCGCGAGGAACGCCTTTGCGGATAGGGATTCGAGCTTCTTCCCTTCAAGCAGGGTTTTGAAATAGGCGTAGTCAAACTCATCAGTCAGTGGCGAGGGCTTCTGCTGGGCTATTAAGTAGTACGGATTATCAAATTCGCCGGCAGGAAACGCCCATAGTCCTCCATACATCTGCACAGAACCAACGAGTAAAGATGAATCGTCAAACTCAATGAGGAGCTGATGTTTCGGCGGCGCCTTCTCTCCGGCGGGGTAGTAGCGCAGGCTGACGCCGTCACCGAAGAGAACGCGTGTCGGGCCTGCCCATATCTCCACCATGCCGCCCCATGGCATAGCGCTCTCGACTGTGTGGCCGCTGAGCAAGCTGTTGTAGTTACCTGGATCACCGTAGAACCATGCGAACTTGTGCGGCGAGTGGTTGGCGGAGACGCTACTGATCCGCTTTCCTCTGAGGGCAGTACCCACTTGCTCTGCGATAACAATCGCCTCAGGCAACTCAAGCATTGTTAGCCCTTCCTCTCTGCTATCGGCCGGCCTGGATCGGATGACGCAATACGGTTCTGAACTTCTCCGGGGCTGAGCGCCGGCACATCCACGACCTCCACCCTTTTGGCGGACGGTTGGTACAGGTGTCTGAGCTGCTTGCGCAGATCAGGTCTCTCCATACAGGGCAGGACTCCCCTCAGCAACGCGGCAAGTGCTGGACTAGCCGTACCGTACACTCTCAATTCCCTGGGCAGAACCTTCTGCATCCGAAGTACTGTCTCCTGCAGGTGACGATCGAAATCCTGCTCTCACGCAGACGGTCGGCAGCGTTCGGAGTGCCGTCTGTGACGGGAGGCGCGGGTGAGCTTACTCACCTCCGTTTGTTGTGGTATATTGTAACTACACATCCCGATCACGGCTCGACGCCTAACGTTCAAGCCGCATCCGGGATGGTGTAAACTGAACAGGTGACCCCTGCCAGGTGCCCTCGTATGAGGGAGAATAGGGAAGAGGCAGCGGGCGAGCACACACCGTCGGGTGTTGTCTTGCCTGCCAAGCCCGCGGTCCCGCCACTGTAGCCGGGAAGTATGGGTGCACGCCGCAAGTCACTCCTGCTTATGCAGGGGGAAGACGCGCACATGCGATGATCCGGCAGCCAGGAGACCTGCCTCGCAGGGATACAAGCCACCTTCGTGGAGAAAGGGAGGCCCGACCATGGCTGCTGTACGTCGTACTTACCCCGCCTACTCAGCTAACCCAGCTTGCCCTACCTACCCCAGCTCACCGCCTGCGTCAACCCTTATGGGCTCGATCGAAGAAATCCTCAAGGAGACCAGCAGGGAGAACGCCAACATCGGCAATTCTCCGTCTGCCAAGATGCTTCAGATAGCGTCGGCGGCCAGCAGGCAGTACTACCTCACCCAGGTGATTCCTGCCGACATCGCCCGGGCGCACCGGGACGGAGACATACACATACACGACCTCGATTTCTACGGCAAGACCCTAACCTGCGTGCAGATACCCTTGGGCAGGCTGCTTGCGGAGGGTTTCAACACCGGTCATGGGTACGTGCGTCCTCCCAAACGTCCGGCATCCGCCGCTGCTCTGGCCGCGATCATCATCCAGAGTTGCCAGAACGACATGCATGGAGGGCAATCCTTCCCATGCTTTGACGCCGATATGGCCCCGTACGTGGAAGGACGCTCGGAAGGCGAGGTCTACCAGGCCATGGAGGCGCTGGTTTTCAACCTCAACTCCTTGCACAGCAGGGCGGGGGCCCAGGTCCCGTTCTCCAGCCTCAACCTGGGCTGCGACACGTCCCAAGGAGGCAGGCTCACATCCAAGTGCCTGCTAGAGGCCTACGAAGCAGGACTCGGCAGGGGCGAGACGCCCGTCTTCCCCAACATCATCTTCAGAGTCAAGGCCGGCGTCAACTTCGGCCCGGGCGACCCAAACTACGACCTCTTCATGCTCGCATGCCGCGTCGCAGCCAGGCGCATGAACCCGACGTTTAGCTTCATGGACTCCTCGTTCAACGCGCCCTACGGTTCGGAGGTCTCGTACATGGGGTGCCGAACCCGGGTGATCGCGAACAGGCACGGCGTCGCAGTGAGCGCCGGACGGGGCAACCTCTCCTTCACCTCAGTAAACCTGCCGCGACTCGCCCTTCGAGCCGGCGGCGATGAAGACCGCTTTTTCAACCTACTCGGCCGCTGTATGGACCTGACCGCACGGCAGCTACTGCACAGGTACAACGTGCAGTCTCACCTAAGGGTTCGCGACATGCCCTTCCTTATGGGGCAGCACATTTACATGGGATCGGAAGGGCTGGCGGCCGACGATGAAATCGCGCCGGTGATCCGGCACGGCACTCTGTCCATAGGCTTCATCGGACTGGCCGAGGCTCTGGTCGTCATGCGCGGTCGCTACCTCAGCGAGGCCACCGAGGCTGGCCCCGGAATCGGGGTCGCTGCCAATGCGGAAGCTGATGCGCTGGGCTACGAGATCGTCAAGTTCATGCGCAGGCGTGTCGACGAATATGCTGAGGCGCGCGACCTCAACTTCACGCTGCTGGCAACCCCGGCTGAAGGCCTCTCCGGAAGGTTCGTCGCCATCGATCGGGAAAGGTTCGGCACGATACACGGTGTCACGGACCGAGCCTACTACACGAACAGCTTCCACGTGCCGGTGGGCACTCGCATGTCGATATGGAACAAGCTCATGCGCGAGGGCAAGTACCACAGCCTGACCAATGCCGGGCACATCTCCTACGTGGAACTTACTTCCCCGCCGCTGCACAATGTCGAAGCTGTTGAGAGCATCGTCCGCGCCATGGCGCATGCAGACGTGGGGTACGGCGGTATCAATTTCCCGATAGACGAATGCCGTTCGTGCGGCTACTCCGGGGTCATCGAATCAATATGCCCGACCTGTCAGTCGAAATCGATCAGGCGAGTAAGGCGCATCACCGGATACCTATCCACTGTAGACAGGTTCAATGACGCCAAACGTGCCGAACTCGCTGATAGGGTGACTCACGCACCGAGGGGGACCGAAGGACAATGACGGATGCCGTGCCCAGAACAGTACGGCTGGCTGGTGTCGTGGACGAGAGCGTGGTAGATGGACCCGGCGTGAGGTTGGTGGTGTTTGCCCAGGGGTGCCCGCATCGGTGCCAAGGGTGTCACAACCCCCATACATGGGACTTCAATGGAGGCGCGGACACCAGCATCGAACAGATCCTGCTTCGCGCAACAGCAAACCCGATCCTGAGCGGCATCACGCTGAGCGGCGGCGAGCCCTTCGCGCAGGCGCAGGGTTTCGCCTGTCTGGCCCGGGAAGCCAATCGCACTGGACTGTCAGTCGTGACGTACACCGGCTACACATGGGAGCAGCTCCTAAGGTCCTACGCCCCCGGCGTACGCGACCTGCTCCTCGCCACCGACATCCTCATCGACGGCCCGTTCGTGCGGGCGCTCGCCGACCCGTGCCTGGCCTACCGCGGTTCGCGTAACCAGAGGATGATTGACGTGCACGACCATGTCGGAACTATGGCTGCTTACTCTCTCTGAACCGAATCCTTGCGATATTCGCGAAGCTTGTTTCGCAGGCATCGTTCGCTTATTCCCAGGGCTTTGGCCGTAAGGTTCCTCCGCCCGCCTCTGCGACGGAGGGTCTCAAGTATCGCCCTCCTCTCCAGATCGGCCAGAGTCTCCCCTTCCCTAAGCAGCAGGCCCGCATCGCCAGTTGCGGAATCCATCGACCCTGCCCTCAGAACAGAATCAGGCAGGTCCGATACCTCGATCACTGATCCAGAGGCAACGTCTTTCAACGCTACTGCCGCTTCCACAACGTTCTCCAACTCCCGCACGTTCCCGCGGTAGTCCGCCGACTGGAGCGCCCACATCGCGTCTTGAGCCACTCCTCCCACCGGCTTGCCGAATCTCTTGGAGTACGCCTGTACGAAATGCTGTACAAGTAGGGGTATGTCCTGGCGTCTTTCGCGCAGCGGAGGCAGGGTGATGCTGATGACGCGCAAGCGATAGTAGAGATCCTCCCTGAACGACTCGCGAGCGACTGCTTCCTCCAAATCCTTGTTGCTGGCCGCGACTATGCGCACGTCCACCTTCTTTGCGGAGGTGCCGCCCAGCGGAGTTATGATCCGATCTTCGAGCGCTCTGAGTATCTTCGCCTGAACGGACATCTCCATGTCGCCTATCTCGTCGAGAAACAGCGTCCCGCCGTCCGCCATCTCGAACCGGCCTATCTTTCTGGTAGACGCGCCTGTGAACGCTCCGCGTTCATACCCAAAGAGCTCGCTTTCCAGCAATGAGCAGGGTATGGCAGAACAGTTGATGGCCTCGAACGGGCCGTGTTTTCGGGCCCCTGTGAAGTGGAGCGCCCTTGCGACCAGCTCCTTGCCAGTGCCGCTCTCACCCAGAATGAGCACGTTGGAGTCGACCCACTTCGCCCTGTCGATGAGGCTGAAAACCTGCTGCATGGCATGGCTTTGCCCGATCATTCCGCCCGGCCCGTATCTTGCGCCGAGCTCCTGATCGAGCCTTCGTACTGTGGACCGAAGGCTAGAGTTCTGTGCCGCCTGCTCAAGCACAACACGGACCTCGTCAATGTCAAGAGGTTTGGTAATGTAGTTGTGCGCGCCTCTCCTCATGCATTCTACCGCAGAACGAATAGTCCCGTAGGCCGTCATAATCACCAAGCTGGCGTCAGGGAGTACCTCCTTCAGCCTCTCCACCAGCTCCATGCCGTCTTCGCGCCCGAGCCTCAAGTCCACCAAGCATACATCGAAGGCATGCGCTTCCGCAGCCCGCAGAGCCTCAGCGGAATCGGCGGCCGTTACAATATCGAAATGGTCCTCCAAGGCAAACCGCAGCGAGGACAGTATTGCAGCTTCATCGTCAGTAACTAGTACTCGACTTCTCCGCGGCATCACACACCTACCCCTTCAGCTACTTGTACCAACGCCAGCCGTACCAAGGTTCCAATCCCTTCGGAGCTCTCAATTGACAGATCTCCACCGTTCTCACGCATGAGCTTGTAGCTGACTGAAAGACCCAGGCCAGTTCCACTCGGCTTTGTCGTAAAGAAAGGTTCAAACACATGCCTAATGTCAGCCTTGGGGATGCCGGGCCCGGAGTCCGCCACGGTCACAACTGCGCGACCTTCCTGGTCCGAAGCAGCCGTTATGTTGATCTCCCCAGGCCCGCCCATGGATTCAAGAGCGTTGATGACGACATTCACGATCACCTGTCTGATATGGTTTCGGTCAGCAAGAACCCACGTGTCGGGCAGGATGTCGGTCTTGACCACAACACCTGCCTGTTGGGCTTCGAATCTGTATGTGTTGATAACCGAGTCTATCAGCTCTCCGACATCAAACGCCTGTATGATTGGTTTTCGCGGTCTGGCGTACTCCATAAGGTCCGTTATGATCGCGCTCATGCGGTCTATCTCCAAAGGCACGTGCTTGGAAATCTCCTCCCTGAACGCCGGCGAATCGTATTTCTGCGGGAGCATGGAGATGAACGTTCTGATGGATGTAAGAGGATTTCGAATCTCGTGGGCTATTCCAGCCACTGTACCGGCCAGTGCATCCGTCTTGTCTCGGATCGCTTCCGCCTCTTCCAATCGCTTGCTATCGGTAACGTCGCGAAAAACGAGTATGGCGCCGCTTCCGTCAAGTGGACCAAGGTTGAAACTCATGACCCTTTCCACACCGTTGACCTTTACAGTGGCCATCCTATCCCGGTAGACGGTCGCGCTCTCAATGGAGTCGGCGACCAAGTCCTCGCCCGCTATGCCCGATACGGGAGAATCCGACCACCTGCGCCCAATGAGCTGGTCAAAGTTGATGTCGAGGAGCTCCACAGCGCTCGAGTTAGCTAGGATGATCTCAAGATCCACACTTGCCGCCACGATCGCATTGAAAGAATTCTCCAGAATCGTACTGTGCAAGACATTGATCTTCGTAAGCTCACGCGTGCGCATTGCGACTTCCCGTCGCAGCGACCCATTCCACAATACGACGCCCAGGGTGACTACGGCAGCGGCGCCGATTACGTAACACAGGGCTCGCATGCGACTTTTCAGAAATGCGGCCGGAGGTTCGATCTGTTCGCCAAACCACTTGGAGTAGATCTTATCATAGAGGCCGGACTGCCTAACAAGAGAGAGCCCCCTGTTCATCAAGTCCAGCAGTTCACGATCACCTTCGCGCACCGCTATGCAGTATGGAGCAGGGTCAATGGGCTCTCCAGCGATCTTCACGTCCTGGGTCCTCATCCGTCGCTGAACCATGTACATACCTGCCAGACGGTTCCCTAAGAACGCGTCTACCTGCCCAGCCAGCAACGATTCCAGAGCTGCTCTTTGGTTTTCGAATGCA
Organism: Bacillota bacterium; assembly: GCA_019136685.1. Classification (GTDB taxonomy): domain Bacteria; phylum Bacillota; class DTU025; order DTU025; family DTU025; genus UBA5389. Next base: position 7,269 of record JAGVTS010000226.1, read on the forward strand.
ACGGGTTTGACTGTCGGCGTTCTTCGCAAAGCCTCGTTGGAGATATCGCCTTGCTGAACAGCCACTCTTCTTCCAACCAGATCCTTCAGGCCCGAAATGTCCAGCCTGTCTTTGCGCACAAAGATGGCCATTGCAGAGCTGAGGTACGGCAACGAGAAGTCATAGATGAGATCCCGATCTGGGCTGTACTTCATGCCCTGGATTGCATCGACTTCCCCACTCTCCAGTGCAGCCCGCACTCGCGACCACGGCATGGGGATCAGTTCAATGCTCATGCCCAGCTCAATGGAGATCGCGTTCATCAAATCCACGTTAAACCCGGTATATGCTCCCGACTCCGCTACGAACTCGTACGGAGGAAAAAACTCGTCGCCGGCTATCCGAATCACCGTAGGATGCTCAGCCAATCCGGCGCAGGACGCGTCCATAGCCAAGAAGCATGCCACAACGATCGACCATGCGACAATCCGGATTCGAGCACGTGAAAGGCTCAACAGCACCACCCCAACATGCCTGCGTCTATCTGATTCATTTTCTTAGTTCGCCAGTAATTCCATGATTTCCTGTGTCTTGTGTCATTAGACGATCACGTGCGGCACAAAATGCCGCCGAGAACCGGCACAATATGCCGGTATGATGCCTGCGAAATCTTAACGACCTTCCTAAGCAGGCCATATGTGCTCAACAACTTCGGCACGAGTCTTGCAATGATAACCTGTCAGCGCGAATCATGCACACGTCTGGGAGGCGCAAACAAGGAGGATACGAAATGGCACGAGTCGTTGAATGTGTTCCCAATTTCAGCGAAGGAAGACGCAAGGAAGTAATCGAGGCGATCGTAGAGCCGTTCCGGGTAGCTCCAGAGGTTACATTGCTTGACTACGCCCCGGATGCGGACCACAACAGGACGGTAGTGACCGTGGCCGGCGATCCCGAGAACGTTCTCGCGGCGGTTTTCGAAGCAATACGCACAGCCGCGTCCCTCATCGACATGGAGGCACACACCGGCGAGCACCCCCGTATGGGCGCAACAGACGTTGTGCCATTCGTGCCTATCAGAGAGATCACCATGACCGAGTGTGTGGATCTGGCTCGTAGGCTCGGTTCGCGCGTTGGAGAGGAACTGGGCATACCGGTCTTTCTATATGAGGCCGCTGCCACACGCCCCGAGCGAACCAACCTCGCCGATATTCGCAGAGGCCAGTATGAAGGTTGGAAGACCAAGATCAATGACCCAGATTGGAGACCCGACTTCGGTCCATCTGCGCTCCACCCGAGCGCGGGCGCCACTGTGGTGGGCGCGCGTATGCCGCTGGTAGCCTTCAACGTGAACCTCGGCACCTCCGACATGCGAATCGCAAACTCCATCGCCAGGGCCGTGCGGCACATCGGCGGCGGGCTCAGGTTTGTGAAGGCACTGGGAATCGAAATGCAGGACCGTGGGATTGTCCAAGTCTCCATGAATCTGACCAACTACACCAAAACGCCGATCTACAGGGTCATGGAGATGATCCGAGCCGAAGCCAGAAGGTATGGCGTTCCCATTATCTCAAGCGAGATAATCGGCCTTACGCCTGCTGAATCACTCTTCGATGTTGCCGCTTACTACCTGCAGCTGGAAGGGTTCTCATCCTCAAATGTGCTCGAAAACAGGATGACGGAATGAAACAACGGGAGGCGATGATCACCGAAGATGCGCTCGGTACGCCGACGCCATGGTACATGAGAATAAGGAGGAACAGACCATGATTTCGAGATCCAGGATAATCCGCGTGGCGGCCATCTGCTCCATTCTGCTGGCGATGACAGGCCTGTCCGTATCGGCGGCGCCTGCCAAGAACTACCTCGCAGTGGTAACCGGTTCAACTGGCGGCACCTACTATCCCGTGGGAACGATTCTCGCGGCCCTCTGGAATGAGAAGCTCGCCCACCTGGGTGTAGCCGCCTCAGCGCAATCCTCAGGAGGCACCACAGAGAACCTCAACATGATCAGGACCGGCGAGGCTGAAATGGCCATTGCTATGACCAACCTGACGTGGTTCAACTACAGCGGAACCGAAACGTTCGCGGGCAAGCCCAACACCGACCTGCGTATCATAACGGGCCTCTGGCCAGACGTTACGCAATTCGTAGTCACCAAAGCGTCAAAGATCGACACTCTGCAGGACATCCGCGGCAGACGTTTCTGCACCGGAGCGATGGGGTCAGGTACCGAGTACAGCAGCAGAGCAATACTCAGGATAGTCGGTGGGCTCGCAGATAAGGACTACCGTGCTGAGCACCTCGGGTACTTCGAGTCGTCCGCCGCCATGCAGAACGGACAGCTGGACGGGTTCAACTCGGAAGGCGGCGTTCCGACCTCGGCGGTGTCGGAGATATTCGCTTCTCAAACCTCAGTCAAGCTGCTGGAGTTCTCCGATGGCGATTATGCAAAGCTTGCCCAAGAGGTTCCCTTCTACGTGCAGTATGTCATCCCTGCGAACACCTACAAGGGGCAGACCCAAGATGTAAAGACTCTCGGAGTGAAGTGCGCCCTGATATGCAGCTCCAAGCTATCAGATGAGCTAGTCTACAACCTGGTCAAGACGATGTACGACAATGTGGCCCGGTTGCAGTCCTCACACAAGGCTATGGAATATGTCACGCTTGAAAGAGCGGTGCAGGGGTTGCCGCCGGTTCCGCTGCATCCCGGCGCCGTCAAGTTCTACCGCGAGAAGGGGATCAACGTACCCGAGAACCTAATACCCAAAGCCAAGTAGACCTCGAATCGGGGCAATGCGGGGGGATGCTTCACGTATCTGTACGACGTCGCATTCCCCCGGCATACGTTACCGATTCACGGAGCTTAGGCCGCGACGCCGCGGAGAAGGAGAGATGAATACAGATGGGGACCTCCAAGAGCAAAGACACTCGAATTCGAGTGTCTGAACCATCCAGACAGCGCGAGCTGATAGGCCTATGGCTCAAGGTTTTCACTGTCATAGCCATCGTTGCGTCTCTGGTACACATCTGGATGAACAGCTTCAGCCTAACCGTGGCCATAAAACGAAACGCAGTGCACCTCGCCTTCATGCTGGGCATGACATATCTCACCTATCCTGCGTCATCCAAGTCGCCCCGCGACAGGTTCACATGGTCGGACGCCGTTCTGGCCGCTCTCTCCGTTATGGTGGGATTCTACATATACTTCGCCTACGACGGACTGGTGGCTCGCGCCTTGGTGCCGGTGCCCCTTGACTACTTCATGGGAGCGCTGGCTGTGATCTTGGTGCTTGAAGGAGCCCGAAGGTCCACCGGCAACATCCTGCCGGTTCTGGCTATCATCTTCTTGCTGTACGCCAGATTCGGATACCTGATTCCAGGCCCCCTGGGTCATCGAGGATTCTCCTGGGCCAGGATAATCACGCGGATGTACATGACTGACGAAGGACTGTTCGGAGTGACCCTTATGGTTTCTGCGTCCTATGTGTTCATGTTCATCCTTTTCGGAGCCTTCCTCAGCAAAACAGGCACCGCCAAGTTCTTCAACGATTTCGCCATGGGCCTGGCCGGCAGACTCAGAGGCGGACCCGCGCAGGTATCAGTCATCGGCAGTGCAATGATGGGCACTATTTCCGGAAGCGCACAGGCCAACGTGGTTACGACGGGCACCTTCACCATTCCCTTGATGAAAAGTGTGGGATATGCGCCGCACTTCGCGGGAGCGGTGGAAGCGGCGGCGTCCACCGGAGGAATCCTCATGCCGCCGATCATGGGAGCCGCCGCGTTCATGATGGCGAGCTTCCTGGGGATACCCTACGTGAAGATCATGGCGGCCGGAGTCATTCCGGCGCTCTTCTACTACTTCGGCATCTTCCTTATGGTCGACCTTGAAGCCCGAAAGACAGGGCTCGAAGGAATGCCGAAGGAGCAACTGCCGGATGTGCGCAAGGTGGTACGGGAGGGCGGGCATCTCCTTCTCCCAATCGCAGTGATACTGCTGATGCTCATCCTGGGTTATACCCCACTCTACGCTGCCTTCTTCGGGCTCATAACCACAGTCGTAGGCAGTTACCTGCGCAAATCCACGCGCATAAGCTTCAGGGCGATCCTCGAAGCCCTTGCTGAGGGGTCCAAGACCGCCATCTCGGTAGGGACCGCATGCGCTGTGGTGGGTTTCGTCGTTGGAACGGTATCGATGACAGGGTTGGGCCAGGTAATCGCGCTGAACATCATGAAGCTCTCCATGGGCAAGCTATGGTTCGCCATGATCCTTGTGATGCTGGCCGCCATGGTTCTGGGAATGGGGTTGCCGGCGGAAGCCTGCTACATCGTAACCGCCAGCGTAGCAGCGCCGGCGCTCGTCAACATGGGCGTGCTCCCCATGGCTGCCCATTTCTTCGTGTTCTACTACGGAACCCTCTCGTGCGTGATTCCACCAGTGGCTCTCACATCCTATACGGCAGCCGGAATCGCGCAAGCCAACCCAACCAAGGTGGCGATTGCAGCACTGAAGCTTGCTCTAGCAGGGCTGATCATCCCATATTTCTTCGTATACCAGCCCATGCTACTCATGGTAGATGTTCAGCCTCTCCGACTCATGTGGGCAGTCGCGTCCGGCCTGCTGGGGATATGGTGCCTGGCCACCTCTCTCCAGTCGTACTTGACCAAGCCGCTCACCACCATAGAACGAGTATGTTTCTTCGTAGCCTCCATATGCCTGATCGACCCAGGATTCACAACCGACCTTGTGGGCTTCTCGGCTCTGGCCGTGGGGCTGGCTGCGTTCTTCATTCGCACTAAGCAGCAGTCGAGGTCGGCGGCAGGAGTATAGCCGGTTAGTACACTGGTGGGAGACTGCGCGGCAGCAGATGCGCCGTGCTGCCGTCACGCGGGGCCCCGGGTATCACGCCCGGAGCCCCGCGCGCTACTCAATCAGGAATAGCTTGTCTCCCCGGAAGGTAGTCTCATTCGGTTAGCAACCGCTTCTCGCCTGCAAGATGCCTGATGTGTGTGGCGTCCTGTGTGACCTCGAGTGTTCCGCGGTAATCGCCGTTTCTGTCGCGAACCGCCATGTACCGGATGTATATGAGCTATCCCCTGGAATTCGAGCCAAAACTCCTCCACATCCTTCTCGCCGCTTCTGAAACTGTCGAGCAGTCTTTCAACAACGTGAACGCTGGCCGGAGGATGGCAGTTTTGAACCTTGCGGCCTATGATCGTCTTAGGGCGGGTGAAGATGCGGTCGGCATTGTTGGAGAACAGTCTGACCGTGTCAGTCTCGTCTATGAAGGTGATGTCCACCGGCAGAGTGTTCAGGATCAGCTCCATCGACTCTTCTGAAATCCGTCCAGTCTCGAACCTGAGGAGCGGTCCTTCGCTGGGCACGTGGGCCGGCGCAGGCACCGCGCTCCTCGCCGCCCTCCGCCGAAGCCAGGGCCTCAACCGCCGGCATCACGGCCTCGTCAAGCAGGCGTTCTATAGCGCGGTTCGCCCTGAGGAATGTGTGGATTGGATGCCCTCGTTGATCAGCGCCTGCTCCATTTGGGAAATCTCCTGCGCCGTGACGCCGGAGATCACATCCCGGAACTTGGCCTTCACCTCGTCCACACTCCGCCCAGCCTGAAGATACATGACCACCTGCTTTAGTGATTCGATCCTGCCATGCGCGTCTTCATGAACCATCGGGACTCAAACCTCCTGTCGATCACATATTGATCCATGGCGCCCAGGGGCCGCTCCCTCGCTCCCCTGGTACCAGGAGTGTACCCGAAATCCAGCATGGCGCGCAACTCACCCATTGTGTATCATTAGCTTGGACACGGTGAAACCAAGCATCAGGAGGCTCGATCGTGGACAGGGCTATTTTCCCAGTAGCTAGATTTCTTCTCACACGCGCCATGCTCGATAACGGCACAATCCCACTCAGGAGCGAAGTGGCTCGGGCCCTGTCGGACGAGCCCAGGATAGTCCGGCTGAGAATCGCAACGCCATACAGTGAGCCGGTCGCGGCCGTCGCCCACTGGTCTCAAGGCGTAGTACACTGTCCAAAGCTCAAGTCGCTCATCGGCGATCCAGATTCCTTCTACGGTGACGAGGCGTGGTTCGTACTATGCGCGGTCCACGGTGATCATGACCTGTTCGTGGTCATTCCGGCGCTCAAAGCGTTGGCCTGGTGGAACGAGCTTGACCGTAAGGCCCGGCGCGGTTCGAATACGCGACCCGCGCGCGTAGCGCGGGAGGCAGCGTCGGCGCGCGCGGTCGCTCCTGTACGCAACGTAGCGTCGCCGCCTAAGCCGACGCCGACCTTCAGCGCAGAACCAAAACCCAAATCAGAACCCAAACCGCCTCCGGAGCCGGACTTCGACGAGGAAGCCCGGAAGCTGGTTGACGCACGGCTTATCTCGTTGCCGGAATCACCAATCATGGTGGACAACCAGTCGGTTGAGACGCTGGTCGCAGCGCTTGGATCGGAGGCATTCGGCGCCATCGCCCAGTCGCGGGTACACGACAGGTCACTTCAGCTCTCCATGAGCCCGGGCTTCGACCAACTCCTCTCGCTCGACGCGGTCAGGGGCATTGTGCCCTTTGAATACCAGGTAGGAGCAGTCCGCCAAGTTCTTCAGAAGATGCGCGGTCGGGCTATACTGGCCGATGAGGTGGGCCTCGGAAAGACCATCGAGGCCGGCCTCGTCCTGATAGAGTACATCATGCGCGGACTAGTCAGGCGGGTGCTGGTACTCTGCCCCCCGTCCCTGATCTCGCAGTGGCGTGGCGAATTGGAGTCCAGGTTCGGCCTGGGTTTCGCTGTCTCCGACGACCCGGAGTTCGCCTCGCAGCCGAATTCGTGGGCATCGGAGGATCGAATCATCGCATCCATCGATACCGCCAAGCGTGAGCCTCATTTTTCGCAGGTAGTCTCTGCTCCGTTTGACATGGTCATCGTGGACGAGGCTCACCGATGCAGGAACAAGAACACGCTTGTCTGGAAGCTCGTCAACAGCGTTCAGAAGAAGTACATACTCCTTCTGACTGCAACGCCTGTGCAGAACGACCTTTCCGAACTGTTCAACATGATCACTCTGGTCCGCCCGGGCCAGCTGGAAACAGCTAGCGACTTCTCCCGCAAGTACATCACCCGCGGCAACAGGCTGAAGCCGAAAAACACCGCTGACCTGAGAGCCCTGATGCGCGACATCATGATACGCAACAGGCGCGAAACATGCGGGGTAGAACTGCCGCGAAGGCGCGCGGAGACAGTCCGGATCGCGCCCAACCCAGATGAAGCCGGTCTCTACGCCGACATCACTGATGCGATCCGCAGCCTGTTCAGGGGCGCACGTTCGTCCCAGGCCCGTGAGCAGCTGCGCCTGGCCCTCAAGACGCTGCAGAAGGAGGCTGGCTCCAGCATGCTGGCTGCAGCTCCCACTCTAGGCCGCCTGGCCGAAACACTCAGGTCCCGCGGCCAGGCCGAAACGGCAGAACGCCTAGATGCCCTGGCCGATGCCGCAGCGTCCATGCGCTCGTCAGCCAAAGCCGAGACTCTGGTGTCGCTTATCAAGCGGGCGGACACGAAAGTGCTGGTGTTCACCGGCTACCGGGCCACCCTGGGCATGCTCGCGCGCGCCATGCGCAGTAGCGGCATCGCGCACGCAGTCTTCTCGGGCGATATGGGGAGGCGCGAGCGCGACCGAGCGATAGAGTCTTTCCGCGGTGAAAGCCAGGTCTTGCTGTCGACCGAGACCGGCGGCGAGGGCCGCAACATGCAGTTCTGCAATGTTATGGTCAATTACGACCTCCCTTGGAACCCGATGCGGATCGAACAGCGCATAGGGCGCATACACAGGATAGGCCAAGACAAAGAGGTCTACGTGTTCAACCTATCAGTCGACGGAACGCTGGAGTCGCACATCCTGGAGGTGCTGGACGCCAAGATCAATATGTTCGAACTAGTCATCGGCGAGCTGGACATGATCCTCGGCAATATCCAGGACGAAGAGGACTTTGAGGACACGGTGATGGACATGTGGGCGGGATCCGCATCCGAGGCTGAAGCAAAGCAGGCCATGGACGAGCTGGGCAACCGTCTGGTCCAGGCCAAGGCCGAATACCAGACAGCCCGGGACTACGAAGATAGCCTTTTTGGGGCTGATCTGGGCACTGAGCAGACGCAGTAGGACGCTGGCGCTCCGGGGCCGGCGGAACCCGCGGGGCATTGATTGACTGGTCATCAGGGGGCAGGGACGTAATGGCAGCTGAGCCCGCGACTGATCTCAAGACGTACCTCGAGGATCTAGCAGTCGCCGTCGGCGGCGCGATAGATGCTGTAGAAGATGACGTACTCGACCTCGCTCTTCCCGAGGAAGTGTCGGCGCCCGCGGGTCTCCCCGACTTCTTCCGAGTGGCGCTGAGTCGCGACGCCGCAGACGAAACAGACGGGGCCGAGTACGTGACGTACGGAAGCGCGATCCTCGATAAGCTGATGGGGATCGGGCTCGATACAGGCCGAGCTCTGCGCCTTCGCGCGACCCTGCCGACGGCCTCGATGCGAGTTCCACCCAACCTAATG
>JAGVTS010000184.1 GCA_019136685.1 Bacillota bacterium
GGCGACGGCCTGTCGAAGGCGCAGATCCCCACATCCGGCTGCTCCTGCTCGAGAAGCTTCACCATCATGTTGCAGAACCCCAGCACCGCATTGGTTGGCGTGCCGTCGGCTCTGGAAAGTGCGTGAGGCAGGGCATGGAAAGCCCTGTGGGCCAGGCTGTGGCCGTCTATGATCAGGATCTTGCGCGCCTTCTGTTCGGTCAAATCCGCTCTCCCTTTCTGCTCCAGTGTACTCCAGTCGTCATCTTATCTGTTTAGTTTTCCACAACGGCGCCTCCGATCCCTCCTCTCCCCGCTCATTCCATCACTTGCTTGAAGGAAACGCCATATGTATGGCGAAAAGCACCATACGCATGCCGAGCTGCGATGAAGGGAGTTATGACAATGGCATTGACTGCAGCTTCGAAGAAGCTGATCACGGCGCTCGCGCTCGCCGCGGCCCTGATACTGGGCATCGCAGTGGGCCCATCTGCGTCTGCCGTGGCGGCCGTGTCCGACATATCCGGGCACTGGGCTGAATCGGCCATATCCACATTGGTCAAGATGGGTGTAGTTCAGGGATACCCCGACGGGACATTCCGTCCCGAGGGCCTTGTGAACAGAGCAGAGTTCGCCAAGATCGTGGCGCGCACCTTTGGGTACGCTCCCACCGTCGATACACGTTTTCGCGACATGGACGGCCATTGGGCTGAGCCATTCGTGTCCGCATTAGACGCATCGGAGGTAGTCACGGGCTACCCGGACGGCACATTCCGGCCGGCGCAGAATGTGTCGAGAGCAGAGATGGCGGCCATCCTCGCGCGCGTTGCTCAGCTGGGCAAGGTGGGCGAAGCCGACGCCACGGCCTGGAACCCAAGTTTCCGCGACGTGGATTCAACTCACTGGGCATACAGATACGTGGAGGTAGCCCGGCGCCTCGACATCATCCCGCTCCACTTCGGACTGGTGTTCGAGCCCGACCGCCCGGCCACCAGAGCCGAGACTGCACACATGGTCAACGCGCTGGCCGAGGCGCAGTTCGCCCGGGGGACCGTAAGTAGCGTCAGCAAGACGACTGAGACCATCGGCATCAAGAACGCGGCCGGAACCGACCAGGTAGTGCAGGTCGACCCGGACACTGTGATATACAGAAACGGCGTCGTCTCGGATTTGGAGTCGGTGCGTTCCAAGGACTCTGTGTACGCTGTCGGGACCAGCTACGGCGCAGCCCGCTTTGTGCTGGCTGAGGGTCAAGTCACTCGGGAGGACATCACCAGGAAGGTGAGCGCCATAACAAAAGGAGTCGTCACGCCCGAACAGGTAGATGCCATATCCCGCGGCAAGTGGGACGAAGCGCGCAAGGGCATGAGCCCGGCGCTGGCCGCGCGTTTGGTGGAAATGGGACTGACAGACGATGAGGCGCAGGCCCTGCTCGGCCAGGACTGGGAGGCCCTGCCCGAACTGGGCCAGACTCGCCTCGCACAGGCCCTTTCGGAGGAGATCGGCGTATCGTCCGAACTGATCGAGGCCGTGATGCGCCGCGACTGGAAGGCAGCCAGGAGCTACGCCGAGCTCGAGGCAGCTCAGATCCTGCTGTCGCGGTTCCTGGATATGTAGGGGCGACAGCATAATCTGGCGAATATACGTCCACACAGCCGCCGCGCCGGAACAATCGGCGCGGCGGTATCGTCTCTACTAGTGCAGAATGGAGTCTCATGCGCTTTCACAGAATGTCACTATCGGGAGGGCGATACGATATGATCCGTCGCCGAGCAAGTCTCATTGCGTTACTGGCCTGCGCCGCCGTCATGGTCGGCCTGGCCTTGGCCGCGCGCGGGCCGGCGCCGGCCCTGGCACAGAAGGGAGATGGAAGGTCGGTGGAGTTGACTATCTACAACTCCGATCTGGCCCTTATCAAAGAGAAGCGGGCCATGGAGATCCCGGAAGGGTTGTCGACCATCATGTTCCGCGACATTTCCGCTCGGATCAACCCGGCCACCGTCAGTTTTGCCTCGCTAACCGCCCCACAGGCAGTGCGGGTTCGCGAGCAGAATTTCGAGTACGACCTGGTCGAAGACGTTAAGCTCATGCGCAAGTTCGTGGGCGAGCGTATCACTGTGCGCACAAGAAGCGGCGAGGTCTTCACAGGCTACCTGCTCACCGGGGCCCGCGGATCATCCGCCTCCAACATCGTGATGTCTTCCGGGCCTGACGGCACAGGGCAGGTATTCACTGTGTACCTCGGAGATATCCAGTCCGTGGAATACCCGAGCCTCCCTGAAGGCCTGATCACCCGACCAACACTGGCGTGGCTGACATCCAACACGTCCGGGGTAGCCTCCCACAACGTGCTGGTCACCTATCTCACCGGCGGGCTGTCATGGGCTGCCGACTATGTGGCAGTCATAGGTCCGAATGACGATGTCATCGACTTGCGCGGATGGGTCACCATCACCAACGAGTCAGGCGCAACATACAACGATGCGAAGCTCAAGCTGGTGGCCGGCGATGTTCATCAGGTACAGGAAGAGATGTACGACGTGGTCAGAGCCGCAGGGGCAAAACTCACCCTTGCCGAGTCGGCTGCGCCCTTTGAAGAAAAGCCCTTTTACGATTACCATCTGTACACACTGCAGTACCCTACAACTCTCAAGGAAAACCAGGTGAAACAGATCGAGCTACTCGCTGCCGACGAAGTTCCGGCGAAGAAGCTCCTCGTGTATGACGGCGCCCGGTTCGGGACGAAGGTCAACTCCATACTGGAGTTTTGGAACAAGCAAGACGGCAACCTGGGCATGCCGCTGCCAAGAGGGGTTGTTCGCGTTAGCAAGATGGACAGCGACGGCTCCCTGGAGTTCATCGGCGAAGACAGGATCGACCACACTCCCAAAGACGAAAAGGTCCGCATCACATTGGGGTCCGCCTTCGATGTGGTAGGGTCGCGCACCCAAGTCTCCACGAAGCGTATCTCCGACAGGGTGCGGGAAGAGGCCTGGAAGGTCGAGGTGCGAAACCGCAAGGACGAACCCGTAGAGGTTACGGTACTTGAGCGGATGTGGGGCGCCACACAGTGGGAGATCACGACCGCCTCTGCGAAATGGAACAAGCTAGACTCCCAGACGGCAGAGTTCCCAACGAAAATCGCCGCAGGCGGCACGGCCACGATAACATACACCGTGAGATACTCATACTAGTCTCGTCCCCAGAGAACCTGCGCCAGCGCACCTGTGCCGGAGCGAGCCGTACCATGGCGAAACGCACCAATACTACCCCCTCAGCTAGGGCCGCCGATCAACCCGGCGGCCCTGGCTTTTCTTCGATTCACCGCCCTGTATCAAACCGCAGGTGATGGCCTTGTCTAGAACATCATACCCATATCTAGCAGCTGTTTCAATGAGGATGGCAGGAGCTTGCACTGCTGCCGACAGCCACGCACGACACACATTTTCGTGGTATGATAGTGATACTTGGCGGAGCGAACACGTTTTCGCGCGAGACAGGAGGCAGTGCAATGATCCCTATTCCGGACTCTGTTCTAGAACGCATGATGTCGCTCACTCCTGAAGCGATCACCATTTTGGAGAGCAGATACCTGCTGAAGGACAAGGAAGGCAACATCGTTGAAACACCCGAGCAGATGTGCCTCCGGTTGGCCCGAGAGGCCGCGCGAGCCGGAGTCCGGTACGAGGGAACCCGCAAGACTGAAGACGAGCGCGTTCGTCTGTTCTACTGGCTGTTGGTTGACGGGCTTTTTTCGCCCAACTCCCCCACCTGGATGAATGCGGGCACTGCAAACTCACAGAACGCCGCCTGTTTCGTGCTTCCGGTGGAAGACTCCCTGCCGAAGATCTTCGACGCGGTGCGAGGCGCCGCCCTAATTCACCAGTCCGGCGGCGGCACAGGATTCGACTTTTCGAGCCTCAGGCCCAAAGGCGACGTCGTGCGCTCCACAGGCGGGGTCGCATCCGGCCCGGTATCATTCATGTCGGTGTTCAACGCGGCTACTGAAACCATCAAACAAGGCGGCAAGCGGCGCGGCGCCAACATAGGCATACTCCGCGTCGACCATCCGGATATCGAAAGTTTCATCACATGCAAGGAAGACAACGCGGCGCTCTCCAACTTCAACATTTCGGTGGGCATTACCGACAGCTTTATGCAGGCCGTCGAGGACGACGCAGATTACGAGCTGATAAACCCACGTTCGAAGAAGGCGGTAGGAACGAGGCGCGCCCGCGATATCTTCACCACCATAGTCAACCACGCATGGCGCAACGGCGAACCGGGCGTGGTCTTCCTAGACAGGCTCGAGGAAGGCAACCCCACTCCCGCCGTGGGGCGCATCACGGCCACCAACCCCTGCGGCGAGCAGCCGTTGTTGCCATATGAGGCTTGTCATCTCGGCAGCGTCAACCTGCAGCGCATGTACAGGGAAGAACCTCTGTCAGATGACGAGGTGTTGGACGAGCTATCCCTGAGCGGCAGCTTTGCAGAGGTGTGCCACAATGTGTTGGCAGCCGAAATGCGCCATATTGACTGGGAACTGCTTCGCACGGTGGTCCATGGCGCCCTGGACTTCTTGGACTCAATAATAGACGTCAGCGAGTATCCTCTGCCCGAGATAAGCCAGATGGTCCGGAGGACACGCAAGATCGGACTTGGCTTCATGGGTCTAGCTGACCTGTTCATTCTGCTGGGAGTAGCGTTTGCCTCGGAGAAGGCGGAGCTCCTTGCGGAACTGGTGTCGCGGTTCATCACGCGCGAGGCCCGGTTGAAGTCGCAGCAGATGGCCGTGGAGCGCGGTCCCTTCCCGGCTTTCGCCGAGAGCCGGTACGCCGAGTTGGGCGAACCCCCTATGCGAAACGCCACAGTAACCACTGTTGCGCCTACCGGCACCATCAGCATGGTGGCCAACGCATCGTCGGGCTGTGAACCTCTCTTCGGAGTGGCGTTCACCAAACTGAATGTGTTGGGCGGCAAGTCCCTCACCCAGGTGAATTCGCTCTTCCTCGAAGACGCGAAGAAGCGCGGGATCTACTCTGAAGAGCTCATGGAGAAGATCGCTGAAAACGGCGGCTCGCTTTCGGGCATCTCCGGGATTCCCGACGACATGGCCGCGCTCTATCGTACAGCGCTGGAGATACCTTGGGAGTGGCACGTTCGCATCCAGGCGGCAGTGCAGCGCGGCATCGACAATGCTGTGTCCAAGACGATCAACCTGCCGGGCAATGCGACTCCCGACGATGTGCGCGCAGCGCTGACTCTAGCACACAGGCTACGCTGCAAGGGCATTACCGTCTATAGATCGGGCAGTCGAGAGGTGGAGGTCATAGCCACAAAGTCCAGGGCGACTACAGAGGCGGAAGCCGGCCGATGGGATGACGCCGTCGGCATCGCCCGGTCGGGGCTGGACGATCTGTTCGGGCCGCCCACTCCCCGCGGCAAGAAGCCATACACCGTCGACGACTCCCTCTGGGGCAGGCTGCAACCTATCGACAGGCCGGAGACCCTGTGCGGGATCACCAAGCGCATAGCCACTCCGTCCGGCACACTATGGGCTACCCTCAATCTGTACGACCAACGCCCATTCGAGATGTTCTGCCAGATAGGCAGGGCCGGCACCGACATATATGCGTTCACCGAGAGCATCGCCCGCCTCATCTCTCTGGCGCTGCGCGCAGGCGTCGATCCGACCGAAATCGCGCGCCAGTTGCGCGGAATCGGCGGGTCCGGCCAGGTGGGCTTCGGCCCGAACAAAGTGCTCTCTGTGCCCGACGCAATCGGGCGCATGCTGGACCAGACCATCCAGGCACGTTATGCGGGCGCCGAATGGGTCACGCCTCCGGAGCGCGGCATCGCCGGGCAATCCGGGTCCGACCCGGACGCCCCGCCGTCCACGCTGGGCGACGCGCTCCTGGCCCTGTCCGGAGACGTCTCTGCGGTTCAGGCTACCCTGCTCTTTGCGGACGAGAGCAACGGCTGCGGGCATGACTGCGAGAATGCAGAGGCCTGCGGTGAGGCATCATCGGACGAAGCAGGCTTGGACCAGGCAGGCCCAAGCGGCGCACAGAACCCACAGGTTAACGGCCATTCCGACAAGAAGGCCACCCGCTATGACCTCTGTCCTCAGTGCGGCAACTACTCCTTGATATACGCCTCCGGCTGCAGCGAATGCAGGCTCTGCGGCTACAGCGCCTGTTAGACAAGGCCTCGGATTGAGGTGGGGGCTGGGGCTGGGCCTCAGCCCAGGCTTCTTCCGCTGCGGGGGTTGGCAGAATTTAGGTTGTTCATATTCGGAACGCATTTTCGCCGATCCGTTCGTTTTCGCTACAACACCTGGTGCATAACGCGACGCATACCCGTATATAGCAACGAAACCGTCGGGGTCATAGCAATATATTCCATTTAGATTGCCCTGATACGACATATCATTACATTTAGTCCCATTTCTTGGGCAAGTGTGCCCCTAAATCCATCGCTCGTCCCGCCTTATGCAGCTATGCGTTCCATTATGCATCAACCATCGTCCGTTTTCGCGACGCATCCGGGAGAAAGCGTTCGCAAATCGAACAGATCACAACACACCAGCTAGAGCCGCTATTGCGCCTAAGCGCCAGCGTACGGCATGGGCATGGATGTCCGCCGCCCTTGTGGGTAACAGCAATGCGTCAAGACTCTCTAGCCACTGAACTCCTCCCCCAAAGAGGCCCTATGCAGGGATCGAGCCGTCCCCACAAGGCTGGCCAGGGCTTTGTTTAGCCTGTGGGAATACCGTACGGCTTTTCCGTAGGGCTAGCGGAATCCGATACGGTTCAGTACGGTCGGGCAAAATCGGATAGCGTTTTGGAGGTGATGTAACCGTCGACGGCCTCGGGGGAAGCCGGATCGCCGGGCATCGCCCCCTGTGCCTTATGACAACTAGTCCTTGGGGCACAATGCCTATGAACGCGGCATCGCATACGTTGTAGCAGACCAATACGGGAGTGATGACGTATGTCGATGGTCTACGACGAGCTATATGCCATGCAGTTTCCGCCGTGCCCTGGAGGCACTATCTACATCATCAGAGCCGGAGACACTCTATACAGCATTGCCGCGCGTTTCGGAACCACAGTGAGCGCCATAATGGCGGCCAATCCAGGTATCGACCCGCTGAACCTTATCATAGGGCAGCCGATATGCATCCCAGTACCAGGACCTACGCCCGTGCCGTGCCCCGGGTTCATCTACACCATCCAGCCCGGCGATACATTCTACCTGATCGCATTGAGGTATGGCACAACCGTAGACGCGCTCATCAGGGCAAACCCCGGCGTTGACCCGAACAGGCTCTACGTGGGTCAGAGGATCTGCGTGCCGGTTGCTGTGCCGCCTCCGGTGCCTGCACGCACCTGCGTGTTGATGCTCTCGCCCAGGATAGCCGGTTCCAACGCAGGCGGTGTGTTGTGGCTGCGCACCGACCAGTTCGGCACCACGCAAATCCTCGTGGGGGGTGTCAACTTGCCCGAACTGCCCGTAGGGCAGGATCTGTACCGGGCGATCTTCACGTGGCCTGGCGGGACTGTGAGCGTGCCCATGACGCCGGTTCCGGGCCAAGCGGGCGTGTGGGTCGGAACGGCGGTCCAGTCTCTGCCTGCAGTTGCGTTCACCTCAGGCACAGTGGACGTCTTCCCGGGGCCTATCCTCGGAGCATTCCTGAGAGACTGCAGATAGGACACGTCGCAATCAAATGGCGCATGCACCTGAATCGGCCGGCCCCAAGGGCCGGCCTTCCTATTTGCCAGTTATCTCGATGCCTTACCCCATCTCAACCTGCCGCGACTCGCGCCCGCTGAAAACCGTGACCGTATCATAGCCCGCAGCCCGCGCCCACGCAACGAGCTCGCCGTAGCGTGACCCCACCTCCTCGGGCTCATGGGCATCTGATGCCAGAGTAATAGACACGCCTCGCTCGTACGCCAGTCGCAGAAAATCCATGGCAGGATACGCCTCTCCCACCGGCTGCCGCAGCCCGGCGCTGGACACCTCCAGGCATGTTCCAGACGCCTTCGCTGCAGATACCAGAGCATCGTAGTACCCGTCGAGTCCGAAGCAACGCCGCCGGCAACCGCTGCCATGGCCGTCTCCGCGTCCTTCGTCGCATCCCGTGCCTGCAGGTGTCGCTATTCGCGCCCCGAATACCTTGACTACGTCGGGGTGGCCGAGCACATCGAATACTCCGCTCGCGGCGGCGGCGCATGCTAGCTCGAAGTAACGAGAATACGCCCACTCCACGTCCACGCCCTTCCAGCTGGACGCGACGATATCGAAACCCCACTCGCCGATCCAGTGGACCGACCCGACCACCAGATCAAACGGATGCTTACCAAGAAGCTGGGCGGCGGCGTCAAAGGTCCCAGGCACGTAGTCTAGTTCGAGCCCCAGCTTGACAGGGAAACCTTCGCCTCTCAGGCCTTCCACTAGCGATACATAATCGTCTATTCTGAACCCGTGGCCGTGCGTCGACACATACTCGGGTCGACGGAGCAAAGGAGCGAACTCGACGAAGTTGTACGCATGTTCAGTAAGCGCGATCTCCGAAAGCCCGCGAGCCTGTGCACACCGAATGAAGCGCAAGGCGTTTTCCCGCGATAGCCCGGCCCTTTCCAGATGGACATGGTAGTCAACCAACATGTGATGACCCACCCCGATCGCCTAGAACGATTCGTGTTCCGTGCGTGCGATAATCTCATCTTGCAGAGCACGCGATAGATCGCAGAAGTAATCGCTGTAGCCTGCAACGCGCACGATGAGGTCGCGATGGTTCTCCGGGTGCGCCTGTGCGTCGAGCAGGGTTTCGGCGCTCACCACGTTGAACTGAACGTGATGGCCGCCCAGCTTGAAATAGGTGCGCACCAGGTGGGCAAGGTTTGCGATGCCGTCCTCGCCCTCCAAAAGTCGCGGGGTGAACTTCATGTTGAGGAGCGTGCCCCCAGTAAGGGCGTGATCCATCTTGGCCGCCGAGCACAGTACAGCAGTGGGCCCGCGTCTGTCGGCCCCCTGCACCGGCGAAATCCCTTCTGAAACAGGCTCGCCGGCGCGCCTGCCATCCGGTGTGGCCTGCGTGACGCTGCCGAAATAAACGTGACACGTGGTGGGCAGCATGTCGATGCAGTAGCGGCCCCCCTTGGTGTTGGGGCGACCGTCCACCTCCTGGAAGAACGCGTTGAACACCGATCTCATGACGGCGTCGGCGGATTCATCGTCATTGCCGTAACGCGGGGTGTCATCGCGAAGCCGCGACCGGAGCCTTTCGTGACCTACGAAATCGGCCTCTAGCGCCGCCAAGAGATCACTCATGCTGACGTGTTGCTCATCGAACACGTGTCGCTTTATCGCCGATAGGCTGTCGGTGATGGTTCCGATGCCCACTCCCTGAATATACGTGGTGTTGTAGCGCGCTCCGCCGTCGTGGTAGTCGCGGCCGCGGGCGATACAGTCGTCCACAAGCAGCGAGAGGAATGGCGCCGGCATGTACTTGGCATACAGGCCCTCGATGACATTGTTCCCGCGTACTTTGATCTCTATGAAATGATGAAGTTGCTGCCGGAATGCGCCCATAAGCTGGTCAAATGACGAGAACTGCCTCCCGCAACCTGTGCGTGGGCCCAGTTGACGGCCGGTGCGAGAGTCTACACCGTCGTGCAACGCCAGTTCCAGTATTTTCGGCAGGTTGAAGTACCCCGAGAGAATGTAAGCTTCCTTGCCGAAGGCGCCGGTCTCCACACACCCTGACGTGCCGCCGGCCCTCGCGTCCTCCAGGCTCTTGCCCACCCTCAGCATCTCCTGCACAACCATGTCGGCATTGAAGATCGATGGTTGCCCCCAGCCCTTCCTAACAATCCTGAGGGCTCGCTTGAGGAAGCGGTCGGGATTCTTGGCCGACAGCTGTATGTTGGAGCTGGGCTGCAATAGCCTCATCTCATCGATCACGTCGAGCACGAGATACGTGACATCGTTCACGCCATCCTGCCCGTCAGGCGTCAGGCCGCCGGAGTTGATGTTGGCGAAGTCGGTGTAAGTTCCACTTTCAGCAGCGGTCACGCCCACCTTGGGCGGGGCAGGCTGGTTGTTGAACTTGATCCAGAAACACTGCAGAAGCTCGCGGGCGCCCTCCTGTGTCAACGTGCCGCTTTCCAATCCCTGTTTGTAGAAGGGATGGAGGTGCTGGTCAAGACGGCCGGGGTTGAATGAGTCCCACGTATTAAGCTCGGTGATCACGCCCAGATGCACGAACCAGTAGGCCTGGAGCGCCTCCCAGAAATCCCGAGGCGGGTTTTCGGGAACCCATGAGCAAACCTCGGCGATTCGCAGCAGCTCAGCAGCGCGGGCGGAGTCGCCTCTCCCCTGGGCCTGCTTGGCCATTTCCCGCGCGAGCCTGGCGTGACGCCTGGCGAAAATGCAGATCGCCTCGGCGCAGATGTCCATGGCGCGCAGTTGCTCGGATTTCGCGTGCGCCTTCGGATCGCGCGAGTAGTCCAAGGCGGCGAGGCTTGCCGCAATCTCCTGCCGCAGCTGCTTGAACCCTTTGCGGTAGATCTTGTCGTCTGCCACAGTATGGCCGGGGGCACGCTGCTCCATGAACTCCGTGAAGATCCCCGCCTCGTAGGCGGCCTTCCATTCGTCGGTCATCTCTTCGAAGATGAGATCGCGCATGGAGCGGCCCCTCCAGAAGGGGATTATCTTCTCCTCATACACCTTCCGGACTTCCGGAGGCGAGGCAAACGGTATCTTCTCCCGATCATGCAGCAGATGGAGGTCCTGCAGAGAATGACAGCACAGCTCGGGATAGGTGGGCGTGGCCTTGGGCGCCGGCCCGCGTTCGCCCACGATCAGCTCGCCGTCTCCTATGAATATCGTCTTGTTCTCCATAAGGTACGCGAAAGCTCGAGCGCGGCGCAGCACCGGCGAAGCTGTCCGGTCGCTTGAGTAAAACTCCGTAATGAGCTCGGCCCGCTCCGTTGAGATATGTGGGACTGCTTCAAGACTCTCACGCCGCAGCTGACCAACACGGGCGTTCATGACTGACGGATCACCCTCCCCGTCTTGTTACAGTATCGAGACCCAAGTATGCCAATTCGCGCATGACTGACTCGATGTATTCGGCGCCGGCCTGCCCCACACCTTCGAGAGAGTACTCTCTGCCCAGCCTGGCATATTTCTCGATTCCGGCGCGGTGGTAGGGCAAAAGATCCACCTGCTCAGGCTGGTTTCCGGCAAGCGATGTCAGCAGACTGGCGAGGCTGCGCAGATCGTCGGGGCTGTCGTTAATTCCGGGCACCAGGGGAACCCGGGCCCGAATCCGGCTGCCCCTCCGGGCAAGGAGCCTCAGGTTATCCAGCGCAGGCTGGTTGGAACAGCCTACGAACATCATATGCTTGGCAGGGTTGACGACTTTAACATCGAACAGCCACAGATCCACCAGCGGAGCGATATCCTCTACCACCCGAGAGCCTGCGATGCCGCTGGTGTCGACGGCGGCATGCACTTCAGATCGTCGGCACTCTTCGAGCAAGGCGCGCAAAAACTCCGGCTGCGCCAGGGGTTCGCCTCCTGTGAACGTGACCCCGCCGCCGGACTGGTCGTAAAACGCCCTATCCCGCTCGACTTCGGCCATGACCTCGGCAACGCTGACAGTCCGTCCCACAAGCGTGCGCGCTCCGACAGGGCACACCTCCACGCACGCAGCACCCGAAGAGCATCCCGCACCCTCTGCGCCTGCGGCGCACAGCTTCCTGTCCACCACGGGCCGGCCGTCCTCCATCTGTATAGCGTGCGCCGGGCAGACTAGCGTGCATGCACCGCACCCCACGCACTTGGACGGCCAGCACATCACCTCGCGTCCGAATTGCTGGCTCTCGGGGTTGTGGCACCAGGCACACCGGGCAGGGCACCCCTTGAAGAAGACGGCTGTGCGGATGCCTGGCCCGTCATTCACTGAATAGCGGCGAATATCGAATACTTGTCCGTGCATTTCCACCGTCGCTACATCATCTCGCTTCGTTGAACCCGTTCCTCGATTATGTTGATGAGCACGCGGTCAACGTCTCTCATGCCCTCAGCGTTCAACCTGCCCACGTTGTCGGCTGTTCCTTCGATCGTATCATCCACAATGCCCTGAGCCGAGTTGATTCCCCGGTCGTTCACGGCGATCAGGGCAGCCAGGTACGCCTCGCAGGCTGCCGCGCCCACACGCAGCGCGCAAGTTCCCTTGGCTCCGTCGCACACAATGCCGGCAGTATTGGACAACACAATCTGCATGGCTCGCGCCGCGTGGACCCAGTTGCCCCCGAGGAGCACCGCTATCCCTGCGGCCGCCCCGGCGCCGGCTGCAACGGAACACCCGCACACTGGGGTAAGGCGACCGATCCGGCTGCGCACGAAACTTGTAGAAAGCAGGCTCACCATTACCCCTCTCGCAACGGCTTCGCGCTGCAGCCCCATGGACTCTCCAACCAACGCGACGGGGATGATCGCCGTAATGCCCTGGTTGCCGCTGCCGGCAGCACTCATGGTGGGCATTTGCGCCCCGGCCATCCGGGCATCAGACGCCGCGCTCGAGTAGGACCTGATCAAGAATGACAGGTTCTTCTCAATCTTGTTGTCCGACATCAACGCCCAGATAGCCTTACCCGCTCCCAGGCCTGACAGCGATTCCGACGCCAGCCCGTACTCGGCTATGGACTTGTTCATGTCCACACCGCGCATCACATAGTCGATCTCCTCCGGCGTCATGTGGTCGGCCAGCTCGAGCAAGTCCTGGTACCTAACGCCGTCAATGATATCGCGGTCGCCCGCTGAGGCGCTCGCGCTGCCCCCGACGGCCTCCCTTTG
The DNA here is from genome assembly GCA_019136685.1 of Bacillota bacterium. Classification (GTDB taxonomy): domain Bacteria; phylum Bacillota; class DTU025; order DTU025; family DTU025; genus UBA5389. The sequence continues at coordinate 12,852 of JAGVTS010000184.1, forward strand.
AAAAACCGTCTTCCCGTCCAAGCTTACGCTGATTATGTTGGTATGCTCGCCCCTAATGACACACACAGCAGTGTGCGATGCGGATTCCACTGTGGCCTCGACGAACACACCGTGCACCTCGGGCAGGCATGTGACCTCCACCCTGCCCTCGCTGAGCATAGACTTGGCGGCGCGCACGTCCTCCGGGGTACAGTCGCGAAGCACTTCCAGGCCCAGATCCGCCTTGCCTGCCAGCGCTCCGACGGCAGCGGCAAGCGCGTTGCCCGTCTCGCCCGACGCACCCGGGACTCCCACATTCATACCGTTCTTGTATATGCTGTCGCTAACCCTGACCGATATCGTATCTACCGGCCCCGCCCCCAGTTGCTCCCGGGCCCGGGCCGTCGCTAGCGCGACCGCACCGGGCTCCGTACACCCCAATGCCGGTACTACTTCCCTCGCGAGAAACTCCTTCAGTGTCAGCATGCCGGCACCTGCCCCTTCACACATTCTGCACGCCCTCAACGCACGAGGCGAAGGCCACTATCATTTCGGTTCATTCTTGATCCGTCGTGGATTTCCCTCTACGCAAGGATACGTCGGCCGACACGATATGATGGCGGGCAGAGCATACTGTATGTGATCAACACGTATCCTGTGTTGCATGCTAAGCGCAAGTCCGGCATACCAGTCGCTGCGAATGGAGGAGATATGGGAAATGAGGCGAAATAGTAAAGGTAACGCCAACGGCGGGAGGTGGGCGCCTGTGTCCGACATATTCGACAAGATCAAGAAGACAATCGGAGTCGGTGTAGATGCTGTCGGAGCCAAGTCCAAGGAGCTCTGGGACACGACCGTGATCCGCACCAGAATCAGCGATCTCAAGGCCAAGCGGCGTGATCTTCTGGAGGACCTGGGAAGACTGACTTTCGAAATGCTGTCCAGGGGCTCGCTGGCGGAGCCGGTGCTGCTCGCCAAAGCGGACGCCATCCGTGAAATCGACCGCCAGATCACCGCGGCGGAAGAGGAAATCCAGAGGATCCGGGAAGCATCCAGGGAGCAGCAGAATGAAGGCGCTGAGGATGCACCCGCGCAGCCGCTAGAGCCCGACACGTCAGAAAGTGCCGGCGAGAGCACTGTTCCTGATGCCGAACCTTCCGTGCCCGAGGAGCAGGAACCGGCCAGAACCTGCGAATGCGGCACCGTGGTGCTGGAAGGCGCACGGTTCTGCGTGGCATGTGGAAGGCCGGTAAGCGAAGACTGACGGAGGCGCAGCTATTGAGAAAGACGAAGATCGTATGTACTATAGGGCCCGCCAGCCATGGGCTGGATTCCCTGCGCGAGCTGGTTCAGGCGGGCCTAGACGTGGCACGCCTCAATTTTTCCCATGGTACTCACGAGGAACATGGTGAGCGGATCCGCATGATCCGCCAGATAGAGGCCGAGTGCCATCGCTACATCCCGATCATGCTCGACACGAAAGGCCCTGAGCTTAGGATCGGCCGATTCTCTTCGGGCCCCGTCACACTTGAGCCCGGGCAGCCATTCACCATCACCACAGAGCCGGTCGCAGGCGGGCCTGAGGTGGTGTCTATCAACTACCCAGGTCTGCCGCTCATCGTAGCGCCCAAGGACCGTTTGCTGCTGGACGATGGGCTGCTTGAACTGGAAGTCACTGCTATCCGGGGCCCTGCCGTCGAGTGCAACGTAGTGGTCGGAGGCCAGCTAAGCGACAGGAAGCGGGTGTCCATACCCGGTCGGCGACTCAACCTCCCCACACTCTCAGCCGACGACAAGAACGATCTCCTTTTCGGCATAAAGAATGGCGTTGACATGGTCGCTGCGTCCTTCATGCGCAGTGCGGCCGATGTGCAGCAGGTGAAGTCCTTCCTTGCGGAACACGGGTCAACGTGTCCGGTGATAGCCAAAATCGAGAGTCGCGAGGGTATCGAAAACCTCGACGGCATCCTGCGCGCAGCTGACGGCCTCATGGTAGCCCGGGGCGACCTGGGCGTCGAGATGCCCGCGGAAGACGTGCCCATAATCCAGAAGCAAATGATCCAGAAATGTCGCAGAGCCGGCAAACCGGTGATCACCGCCACACAGATGCTGGACTCAATGATCAGGAACCCCAGCCCCACTCGGGCAGAGGTGAGCGACGTCGCCAATGCGGTATTCGACGGAACCGACGCCGTCATGCTGAGCGGCGAGACGGCAAGCGGGATGTACCCTGTTGAGTCAGTTCGCACGATGGCTCGCATAGCCGAGCGTACTGAAATGGCGCTGCAGTACACAGACGCCGCGCCCCAGCGCACGGGCAGTGCATCAATGCCGATAACCGACGCCATCGGGCATGCCACAGTGCAAATAGCCGCTGAACTCAGGGCGGCGGCCATCATCACCTCCACCAAGTCGGGATGGACAGCCCGGATGATCTCCAAGCACAGGCCCAGGACGATGATCATAGCAGTAGCCACCGATTTACACATCACCCGAACGCTCAACCTGCTGTGGGGCGTCTACCCCATTCTTGGAGAGGACATCGCCACTACAGACAAGATGATCGTTACAGCCGTAAACAAGGCGGTGGAATCCGGATATGCCCGGCCCGGCGACACCGTGATAATAACCGCTGGAGTTCCGTTAGGCGCCTCCGGAACCACAAACCTCATCAAGGTACACGAAGTTAGGCCATAGTCCGCCTGCTGTCGGCCGTTGGCTTCTCTCTTCCACTCCAGATCCTCGTTCGGGTCTGGCGCTTTTCTGTGCCTTCCCCCCGAGTCCCCCGGCGATCCTTGATCGTTTGACATCCTCCCCGGACTGAAGTCCGAGGATTCCTGGGAGGTGCCCCAGGCTGGTCGGCAACTATCTTGGCCCAGGCCGTTTCCGTCCAGGCTTCATCGATGTTGCCATGGGGGCCAAGTCAGTGGCCCATCCTGGCTACGTTCCCTTGCGGTTGC
>JAGVTS010000108.1 GCA_019136685.1 Bacillota bacterium
AAAACGAACAGGATGCCCCAGAGTGCATCAAGACCCCCTTCCGGTACTGGAATGTGGCGCCCAGCCCCATTTCCTCCGCACCAGGTGGGCGCACATGCTATTCGGGCCCATACGCCCAGGAATGTCCATGGATGTGGGTAATGCATAGTGGAAAACCGTACGGTTCGGCGCGATCGGGCGAAATCGGGGTGCGTTTTGGGGGATCGCAGAGCTCCCGTCTGGAAAATGGGAGCCCGACCGAGGGTTGCGTTCGGAGAAGCCTGTCTGTGCAGAACCATATGGGTTTTCAATACGGCCCCGCCAAGAGCCGCTGGCTTCTGCAAGCCCCGCCCGGAGCGGTCGACTGCGATTGCGATCACGGCCAACTGGGCTCGTCAGACACTGAGGGTGCGTTGCCTGCTCCAGGCTCCGGCTCTGCCTGACTTCCACTGTCATTACTCTGCCCGTCATCAGGCAAGGGCTGCACGGCAGATTCCGGTTCAGCCTCGCCCGCCGGCACAGGCTGCATTTGGATGGGCGCCGCCGCCTCGTGGCCTGTCTCGGTCGGCACCGCTGCTGCCGGAGCGGGGCTATCCGTTGTGTCCTGGGGCGGCGCCGCGGCACCGCCAGACTGGGGCTGCGGCTCTGGCTGTGGCTGCCCATACGACTCCACAGATGAGCCTGCATGCACTTCCGCAGTCGGCTCGGCGGTCGGCTTTCGCAGCGTCGCCACGGTCGACTTCCAGTCTGAGGGCATCAGCTCGTCTAGCCTCACAAGCTCGACGCCTGCAGCCGCGAGTTCCGGGATCATCCTGGCTAGCGCCCGAACCGTAGTTGGTCGTACATGGCCTATGACGGCTGCCGACCCGCGCGATAGCGCAATACGCGCCGCAGCCCTGATCTGGTCCACTACGTACGTTTCATCTGCGATGTGGTCAAGAAAGCGCGCGTTTTCAAGCAGCGGCGCGCCCATATCCCGGGCAACGCGCGGCGCGGTAGAGTTCGGAGTAGTTCTGCTGTCGAAGAAGAATAGGCCCCGGCTGAACACCTCGTTCATGACGGTGATCATCGCCGCGCGGTCTTCAGTAACCTTGGATCCCATGTGGTTGCTGACTCCGATAACGTTAGGCACGGCTGCTAGATTCGCCGCCAAGACTCGCCTGATCTCCTCCTGGCTCATGCCGGCCATGATGGCGCCGCCTCCCGGGCGCTTCGCCGGATCGTGTGGTTCCATGGGTTGGTGCAACAGCACCGCAAACCCGCGCTCGCCCGCAGTCGTTGCCTCGCTCCCGGCGCGATTGCCGTCAGGGAGCACAGCCACTGTAAGCGGGACCTCTATCTGGAACAGCTGCTCAGTTCCAGCGACGCCGTTGCCCAGGTCGTCGATGACAATGGCCAGTCTTGCCCGGGCGCGCGAAGCCCGACCCGGCTCGGTCGCTGCCAAAGGCTCCTCCTTCGGCAGATACTTCTCTGACATGCTGGGCTTTTCGCCGCCCACCAGGTCCTGGTATATCTCCGAATCAACGTTGCTTTCAGCGGGGATCGTACCTGTTCCCGCAGGAACGCCCGCGCTGGCATCATGGGCAATGCCCGCTGACGAATCGGCCGCCCTTCGGATCTCGTCGCCCAGGCGAACGGGCACCACAAGCCTGACTACTTCCAGCGATTCAGCTAACCCTCTGAGGTTGCGGTCGCTGAATCCGATGGTGAAAATGAAGGTATCCGATGCGCTCGTCGGCGGCGTCAGCGTCGCTCCTGCCTTTCGCACCGCGCGCGATACGACGTACGACAGCAAGTCCGCACTCGCGGACCAGACAGGAGCATCATACGTCGCCAGGTTCCACCTCAGGTACACGTCGTCTTTGGCCGACGGACGGATCATCCTCTGAGCTCCCGAGCGAGGCAGCGTGCCGGGATCGAGTACGCCGGCGGCCTCAAGCTGCTCCACAGCGGCCCTCGCCGCTGCGTCAGACTTATCGCAATAGTCATGAATCATCTTGCCGCTCTCTCGCGATACTGTGGGCTTATCATCAGAGCACCCTGCACTCATCACAGCTAGCACGAGGGCTAAACCGAGTCCTATGCACATGACGCGCGCATTGCGCCGGGCGCCAAAGATCAGAGAACTAGTGAAGCTGACGAGGCCTATCATACTCACATCCTCCGCCGGTTTGAGCGAGCCTTGAGATGTCGGGCCATGAGCGAGAGCAGGCCGGCGCGGGTCGAACGTATGTCGGGGTACTTCCCCTCCCTCGGTACCAGGCAGAGCCCCAGCCCCGACCGGGCGCCCCTTATCTGGACGGTTCTTGCCTCCGGTGACCGGCCGGGGAGAGCTGAGCGCACGTCCATCACGATCGCAACGGGCGAGATAGCCATGGCTTCCAATAGGTCGTCGCCGGACGAAACGGATCGACAGTTGACTGACTCGATAACGTCACCGCGCCCTATGCCTGCCTGCCAAGCAGGTGAGCCCCGCGTTACATCCAGAACCATGACGCCGCGGGCAGGAGCCTGAAACACAGCTCGCCCGCGCACCTCGGCTACTCGCGACAGATGAATCATCAGCTCATGGCCGACCGGCGAGAACAGTGCCGCAAGCCATCGCGCCCAACCGCGTGTCGACGAAAGCACTGACAGGCCCAGTAGAACTAGGCTGAAACAGCCGGACATGGCTGCGGTCATACGAGCCTTGTGCCTGGGGAGCCTGGTATAGGTGAAATCACTGTAGCCCAGTGCGGCGGTCAGACCTATCAGCGCATACACCGACTGCATCCCCTCCGGAGCAGAAGCGGCGGGCCTTATTAGCGGCCACCACTCGGGCATCGAGAGCACTTCGGGAAGAGCGGCCGATAGTGGGTAGTAGAGCATCAGGCCAACGGCCACTGGCGCCGGCCAGAATCTCTCCATAAGGAACCCGCCGGCAGGCCTGCCGTTCGGCCCCGAGCTCAGCACAGGGATAGCGCTGTGACTGCCCGTTGCCCAGATCAGACCGGCCTCGATCAGATGGAGCACTCCCACCATGGAGGTGACGGACGCCACATCCAGTTCGGGCCAACCGAACAGCAGGTTGCCAAGACACGCAAGTCCTGCAGCATAAGAAAAGCAGATCAGTCGCACGTCCAGTACTGCCAGAGCCAGCGCCGCCGCCCACAGAAAGCCTAGTCCCATACGATCCACAGACGGGCCAAGCAGTACGAATAGCAGGCTACCCGCAATCCCGCCCACTACTCCCTCGCCGAGCGACCGCATGGTCCGGGCAAGAGGGGATGGCGATCCTTTGGTCCATTGCCGCTCCATCGCTGCAAGGCGCGTGTATTGAAAGTATACGATGGCCATCACAACCCAGAAGAGGATCATCGTAGTGGGATACGAGAGTATGCCCACGATACTCCTGAGTATGATGGCCAGAAGAATCATGCCGCGCTCCGCCCGGTCCTGCCCGACTCGACCTGGTCAATCAGTATCTCCAGCGCACGGCGGAGCTGCGGGTCCAGAGCCGGGTCTATCCTGAGCAGGTCCTCGGCGGTCACGGGCCCGGCCGGCCCGCCGCTTTTCGCCTGCTCACTCTTGATCTTCTCCAACTCCTCCGGGGTGATTGCCTGCACTTCGACATCGGGCCTAATGGGCGAATCAGGAGTGATCTCTCTACCCCCGGCGGTCAAGTATATCTGGGTGGTCACCGCCAGCCCCGACCCGTCCGACAGCGGAAAGAGGGTTTGCACAAGCCCTTTGCCGAACGTGGGGACGCCGACCACAGTGGCCGCCTTGGTGTCCTGCAATGCCCCCGACACTATCTCCGATGCCGAAGCCGTGTATTCGTTCACCAGCACCACCATGGGTACGTCGGTTATGCGCCGACCAGCAGTATATAGCGTCTTCTTCTGGCCATCCCTGCCCTGAACGTGCATAACAGCGCCTGAAGGAATGAACTTGCTGGCAACCTCCACTGCCTGCGTAACCAGGCCGCCGCCATTGTACCGGAGGTCGAGGATGAGCCCTTTCATGCCCTGACTCAACAGGTTGCTGACTTCGGTTTCGATATCTTGACCGGCTTTCTGCGAAAAGGTCCTCAGTTCGATATAGCCGATCCCGGAGGACTCGCCGACCATGTAACTCCTTGTCGCAGGGGCATCGATGATATCGCGCACTATCTCCACTGTGAAACGCCCGGCAGGATAGCGTCGCTCGACGACGAGCGTGACGATGGTACCCGGCTCGCCCCTCATCATGGATACAGCTCCGTCCAGCGCCATCCCTTCGGTGGATACCCCGTCTATCTCCACGATGTGGTCGCCAGGCATTAGGCCTGCCCTCATTCCCGGCGTGTTCTCGATCGGCGAGATAATCGTGATCTGCTCATCGCGTATTCCCACCAGGATTCCGACGCCTCCGAACACACCTGCAGAATCATCTCTCAGCGTCTGAAACTCCTTCGGGTTCATGTACCGGGTGTATGGATCGCCCAGGACTGCCAGCATGCCTGAGACAGTACCCTCGGACAGATACGCCCGGACCAATGTCGACAAGGACAATGGCCTATAGAACTCTCCCTTGACGAGGTACATGGCCTCTAGGGCCGTCCTGACATCCCTGAACTTCGTCGGAGTCGCCGCCTCGCCTCCCGGCTGGACTCCGTCAACCGTGGGCGCTAGAGCCGCGAACGCCACAAGCAAAGCCAACGCTACACCAAGCGCCGCAAGCCACCCGCACCGCCCCGGACCTCGCCTTTTTCTATCCTCAGCCATAGTCACACACTCACTTTCAGCATTCCATACATCCTATGCCCAGCGCCATGCTCGATGTCACGCCCCGGGCTATTGCCTGCGTTCGCCCGGTCAACCGCGCTAGCGCGCCGGCAGCAAGCTGATGGGGTTCTGAGGCGAGCCATCCTGCCTCGCCTCAAAGTGAAGATGGGGCCCTGTCGCGAAACCGGTAGACCCCACATGACATATGATATCACCCTGGAGCACCGCTTTGCCAGCGCTTGTGGATACTGATTTGTTGTGCGCATACAGCGTGGACAGTCCCCCGCCATGATCGAGTATGACAGTATTGCCGTATCCGTTGATCCACCCGGCCATCAACACATATCCGTCGGCGACTGCCTTGACGGGTGTTCCGGTGCCTATGGCGATATCGATGCCCGAATGAAATCGCCTATCGCGGAAGATCGGATGAATGCGCCAGCCGAAAGACGACGAAATCCGCCCGCCGACCACCGGCCAGATAAACTTGCCCGTCCACTTGGTAAGCTGGCCGGATTTCCCGAGCCGCGCCTGCATTTCCCGTATGACCTTCTCCAGCTCACGCGACTGCCGTTCCTCTTCTGCAAGCTCTTTCTCCCAGCGCGTCCTCTCAGCCTGCACACGTTGGAGATAGTAGGCCCGCTCATCCATGGCCTGCTCCACTCGTTTCTTCTCACTGTCGAGGCCGGACGAAAGCAGCGTTATCTCCTTCTTGGACTTCTCCAGGTTCACCTGACGCTCGGCGATGTCCCGCTTCCGCTCCTCTAACGAGTCTTTCTCTGCTCTCAGCTGCAAGTAGGTTTCGGCGTCCTGCCGCACAATCATGTTGGCAAACTCATATCTGGCGACGAAATCGGCGAAATCCTCCGAACCCAGGAGCAGTTCCAGGTAGGAACCAGGGCCCATCTTGTACAGCTCAGTCAGCCGGCTGTCCAGGCCGCTCACTGACGACTGGTATTCCCGAGTCGCCCTGGCCAACTCCCGCTCTGCGGCAGTCAGGTCGACAGCCGCCTGTACCAGCTGTTTCTCGGCGTTTCGCAGTTTTCGGTCTGTCGCAGCAATACTTGCCTGAAGTGTCTCCAGCCTATCTTCGATCTTCTGCAGCGCGACCAGCGCGTTCTTCTCCTCTGATCGATACTTCGACACAGTCTTGCGGATCTTCTCTATCTGTGCCTGAATATTCCCCAACTGGTTCTTCTTGGTCGATAACTCACCGGCGTCCGGGCTTGCGAATGCCAGGCCGCAGGTGAAGCCGATGGCAATCACGAACACCAGAGCCAGCACCGCCGGCGCCCTGAGTCGTTCCATACGCCACGCCCTCCAAAAACCATGTTTGCCGAGCGACGCTCTCACACTTTCAGATATCGCCTGACCGAAACGGCGCTCCCGGCAAGCCCTGCAATAGCCCCGAAGGCCACTGTTCCTATGACGGCGAATCTCATATGGATAGGATCCCTTATGATAGGGATGAACGACGCCACGGACTTAACCCAAGTCACAAGGCCCAGATAGCCTGCGGCAACCAAAGCAGTTGCCGCAGCAGAACCCGCAATTCCAATGACCAAGCCCTCCATCACGAACGGAAATAGAATGAACCCATCGGTCGCGCCGACAAGCTTCATAATCTCAATCTCTTTGCGCCTGGCAAACACCGACAGCCTGATGGTGTTGGACACTATGAGGCTTGCCCCAACCAGCGCCAGGCAGGCCACAATCCCCGTGAGGCCCCACAGAACCCGCAGAGCGCCGACGAGGTTGTCGACCCACTTCTGCCCGTATATGACGTCAGAGACGCCTGTGAGTTTCCATATACCGGCAGCCACTGCCCTTGCGTCCTCGGCGCGCGCAAGCGACACATTAAACGAATCAGGCAGCGGATTGCGTTCCAGATCATTTAGGAAGAACCCACTCTCGCCCATCTGCAGCTTAAGGCGGTCGAGCGCTTCATCCTGCGAAACATACTCGACCTTGATGACTCCGGGAAGCGCCCTTATGGAATTGCCGAGCGCCTCCTTGTCATCTGGGACGGTGTTCTGATCGAGGAAGACCCTGATCTGCACCTGCGACTGCAGCTGGCGGCCAATGGCCGTAAGGTTCACGGCGAACACAGCGAAAATGCTCACAGCCGCCATGCATGCCATTACCACCATGATCGATGTGAGGGCCGGAGTCTTCCTGAGGCTGCGCAACGCCTGCCCTCCCAGAGCCGCCATCGTCCTAAGCTTCACCGCAGTATCCACCTCGCAGCTCATCCCGGACAACTATACCCTCGTCCAGCTGCACCACGCGTCGCCTCAGCCGATCCACTACGAGCTGGTTGTGAGTAGCCATGATTACCGTAGTACCACGCATGTTGATGTCACACAGGAGGTTCATAATGTCCATGGAAGTGTCGGGATCCAGATTGCCGGTGGGCTCGTCTGCGATCACGATAAATGGATCATTGACAATCGCGCGCGCAATAGCCACCCGCTGCTGTTCCCCACCTGCGAGCTCATCCGGCATGGCCTGGGCTTTGTGCGACAGGCCCACCATGTCCAGGGCCAACGGAACTCGCTTAGCAATTTCCCGCGGAGAAGCCTCTATCACTTCCAGGGCGAATGCGACGTTGTCGTACACTGACCGATCGGGCAGAAGCTTGAAGTCCTGAAACACAATGCCGATCCGGCGCCGCAACAGCGGCACTTCACGCCATCGAAGCCTAACAACATTTCTCCCGGCCACCCAGACCTGGCCGTTTGTGGGAACCGTGCCGCGGTATATCATGGACAGGAGCGTAGATTTGCCGGCGCCGCTGGGACCGACCACAAAGACGAACTCTCCCTTATCGATTGAAAGGTTCACGCCCCGCAGCGCCTGCGCACCGCCTGCGTACACCCTTGTAACTCCGTACATCTTGACCAAAGCAGTACCACCCCGTCTCAAGCAGGTCACACCAATCAGATGTTCTTCTCGGCTGCCGCCGATTCCTGCTGAGACGGGGTGGAAATCGAGGGGATACGCGCCTCAGATGGTTCTCCCTGCCGCAGTCTTCATGGATATGGCCCGCCTGGCCGCTCCCACGATGTCGTCCACCGTGAGGCCGTAGGCGGCGAGCAGCTCATCTGGTTTGCCCGACTTCCCAAACTGATCGCGTACTCCCACCCGCACGACAGGCGCCGGATGTAGCTCACACACCGCTTCGCACACAGCTCCGCCCAAACCGCCAATTATGGAATGCTCTTCAGCGGTGACGATGGCCCCCGTCTCGACTGCTGCGGTCAGGACGGCATCGAGGTCCAGAGGCTTGATGGTGTGCATGTCCAGCACCCGAGCGCCGATTCCCTGCTCGGCCAGGGCTCCGGCGGCAGCCAGCGCCTGCGACACCATGATCCCACACGCGATTATGGTCACGTCATTCCCTGCGCGCAAAGTCTGGGCCTTGCCCAGGGCGAACTCCTGCCCCTCTCCATAGATCACCGGCACAGGCGCCCTACCCAGTCTCATATAGACCGGACCGTCCAGCATGGCCGCGGCATTCACGGCCCATGCCGTCTGAACCGCGTCCGACGGGACGATCACCGTCATGTTGGGCACCGCTCTCATGAGGGCGATATCCTCCACTGACTGATGGGAGGCGCCGTCTTCGCCCACTGTCAGGCCGGCGTGGGTTGCGCATATCTTCACATTCAGCTTTGAGTAACAGACCGCATTCCGCACCTGGTCGTACGCACGGCCGCTTGCGAACACCGCAAAGGTGCTGGCGAATGCAATCTTGCCCGACGCAGCCAATCCGGCCGCGGTGCCGATCATGTCCTGCTCGGCTATGCCCATCTGGATAAACCGCTCCGGATGCCTCCTCGCAAACCCAGCCGTCCTGGTGGATGCCGACAAGTCTGCATCCAACACCACTACGCTGGGATTCACATCTCCGAGGCGCGCCAGAGTCTCTCCGTAGGCCGCCCTGGTAGCAATCATCTCAGTCACCGCGCATCACCGCCTTCGCCAGATGCATCGAGCTCAGCCAGGGCCGCCTGGACCTGATCCGGTTTCGGAGCAGTCCCATGCCAGCCCACCTGATTCTCCATGAACGAGACTCCCTTCCCCTTAACCGTGCGAGCGACTACCACTGTGGGCCTGCCCTGGATACGCCTGGCTTCAGCCAGCGCGGCCATGATGGCCGCAATGTCGTGCCCATCTACCTCCACGACATGCCATCCGAAAGCGGCGAACCTCTCACCTATTCGCTCCATGGACTTGATCTCGGCCACCGGCCCATCTATCTGGAGGCCATTTGCGTCAACAAAGGCCGTGAGGTTGTCGAGCCTGCGGTGAGCGGCGGTCATGGCAGCCTCCCAGATCTGACCCTCCTCCAATTCGCCATCGCCCAGCAGCGCATACACGCGCCTTGTAGCTCCATCCAGCTTGGCTGCAATCGCCATCCCACACGCCGCCGACAGCCCCTGCCCCAGTGAACCAGTGGACATCTCCACGCCGGGCGTACTGCGCATGCTGGGATGGCCCTGAAGGTGGCTGTCGATGCGCCTCAGAGTGATCAGCTCGTCGACGGGGAAATACCCCGCCTCCGCCAGCGCCGCATAGAGCACCGGCGCCGCGTGCCCCTTTGAAAGCACAAAACGATCGCGCTCAGGCCACTCGGGATCGTTCGGCCTGATGTTCATCTCGTTGAAGTACAGCACCGTCACAATGTCGGCTGCCGACAGCGATCCGCCCGGATGCCCTGACGATGCCGCGCCCACCATCCTGACCACGTGCTTCCTGATGTCCCGCGCCTTGGCCCGAAGCTCCTCGGGTGTCGCAAGTAACGCGCGTCCCATCAACTACCAGCTCCTTCCTCAACTCCTACTCCGTTCGCGACACGCTTCCCCGATCACTTTGAACATGAACACAGGAAGAGCCGTCATCCGCTTGGCCCGCCGCGGCTCGACTGCCAGCCGGTAAAGCCACTCCAGCCCCAATCTCCGATAGACCGCAGGCGCCCGCTTCACATTGCCCGACATCACATCGAACGAGCCTCCCACACCTATCCATACTGCGCACGGCGCCGCATCGCGCGCATGCGCTATCCATTTCTCCTGTTTGCCTGCGCCCATGCCCACGAAGACGAACGCAGCGCCGGATTGGGCGATCCTTTCCAAAACAGCCGGCTCCTCGGCTTGAGTGAAGTACCCATGATGAGTGCCGGCGATCCTGAGGCCGGGAAAAGCGCTCGACATGGCACTGGCAGCCTTCTGCGCCACACCCGGCTCGGCGCCCACGAGATAGACGGACATTTCCCGCTGGGCGGCCTTCTCCATCACGTTGGCGGCAAGCTCGATACCGGGAACCCGCCCGCGCGGACGATATCCCAACATGCTGAGGGCACGAACCACACCGATTCCATCCGGAACGACCAGGTCCGCACCGGCTATCACTGCTTCCAGAGCAGCGTCTTCGCTAGCTGACAGGGTCATCTCGGGGTTGAGGGTTACCACATGACCCCCGCGACCCGAGGTCGCCATCTCGACCGCCCTCTCCACGGCTTCCTCCATGCTCACGCAGTCCACCGGCACCCCGAGCACGCGCGCTCGTCCATGCTCGCCCTGCTTGTCCACAATGGGCAACAGCGCAAGCCTGGCCGCGTCGCGCGCCTGCCTTTTCAGGGCGGGCACTCTCCTGGCCAGCTCGGCCCGGAGCTTGTCACGCTGCGCCCAAGCATCCAGCACGACCTGGGCGATTTTCGCAGGCGGATCATCAACCGAAACCACGTAGCCGTTACCCATGCGCTCGGCCATCGCGCGCACTTTGGGATCGTAGTCGATCGCCACTGCCGGAACGCCTGTCGACGCCGCGAATATCAGCGAATGAAGCCGCATTCCCACCACCAGGTCAGCATGGGATATCGCGGACAGTGCCTGCCTGGGAGAGCCGTAGAACGCGACGACCTGCGGACGCACACAGCCGTCTGCTTCGCACAGACCTGCTATGCGGTCGGCCATGTCAAGGTCAGTCTCCGGCTGAAAAGCAAGCAGCGTCATGTGCGCTCCAAGCTCAGTACACACCCGCTCGATCACGCGGGCATATGTCGCCTCCGGGCTGTCGGCGCTAGGCCACGGCCTCAGCGCGAACATGACACGAGGACGCGGAGGCAGCGAGGCCTCGCAGCCGTCTGCGTCCTCCGGTTCCAGCGCAAACGCCGGATCCGCAACCAGCACCGGCTGTGGCTTCGTCACGCCAATCTGTTGCACAAGCTCCATGGATCCCTGGTCGCGCAAGGTTATCACCGACGCCCGGGAAAGCGCCTGCCGGGCAAGCCACCGTGAGAATCCCGAGCTCAGCGGGCCTACTCCTTGGGCGTACACTGACACCGGCACGCCCATCGCCCGGGCGAGAAGCATCATGCCCGCATAGTAGGGAACGGATCCGCGGCCCGTAACGTCCTGGAGCAGGCTGCCTCCGCCGCTCACCAGGAGATCGGCCCGCCCAAGTTCGCGCACGATGTCAGCAACTGAAGTGCGTGGTATCGCCTCGATTCCGTATGCGGACGCAGTACGCGCGGGATTGCCCGAAAGAGCAACGCACTGAACCCCGGGCGCCATCTCCCTCACTTGCTGGACGAGCGCAGCCAGTACCGCCTCATCGCCCATGTTGCCGAAACCGTGATACCCTGAAACCACAACACGCATGCCGGCGTCATCCTTCCCGCCCGGGCGATCTGCCCGCCGATGGCCGTAGGGCACGGTATATGGCCACGAACACACCGGCGACTGCGAGCCCGATGGCGAGCCCCAACCCCGCTCCCACCGATACCCTGGTAATGGTAACCGCGATGGGCGTGTGCAGATGCGCAAAGGTGTTCACCAGGGAGATCTGACCTATCAGGGCCAGAGCGGCTAAGGGCAACAGCGCAATGCGGTCGCCCGCCCAGCATAGGGCCGCCGCGATCACGAAGGCGGGATGCCCCAGCAGGAACTCTTTGGTCCTGGGCCTCACAGGCAGCAATCGCTCAAGGATGGAGCGCATCGCCTGCTCCCACGCGGGCACACCCACCGGCAACACCGATGTATTGCCGGTGCGCACGATGTAGATCAGACCGGCCGCCGCCACAACGCCGACGGCAACCGCGTGCCACACGAGAATCGGCGACGATAGCGCGCGTCTGGCAGATGCAGTGAGCGTCTCCTCATCCCGGCGGTACACGTACTTCCAGTATGCCGTCAGAAGGAACAACATGGGCGCCACATGCATGAGCTTGACGCCCATGAACTGACGAGCCTTCATCATGAATGCAAGGCTAGTAAGGCAACCCGCAAGCATCAGGCCGCCGACGAGCGATAGAGCGGAGGCTACGATGAACTTGACGACGGCGACGCGCGCCCAGCCGAATCGGCGCTCGGCCACGTCCGCGGAGTTGGTCGGCCAAGACGTGGGAAACGAGGACAGCAGCACGAAAGCGGACAGGGACGGGTACGCTATGGCCGCGGCCAGCGCCGCCGCCTGTTTGGCCAGATCCACGCGGCCAAAGGCCGATAGAGCAGCGAAACCGGCGGCGGCCACAGCCACTAGACCTGCGGAAATCGGGAAGGTCAGTTTCCAGATGGCGTTCAGAAGCATTACGCAGCCTGCCGCTATGCCCACCACCACCACGAGCGTGGGCGCCAACCCCGGATCAGCCTGCCCAAGCGGTCGGGCCGCGCCAAGTGTGAAGCCCGCTTTCTGAAGCCCGCTCGCGACCTCGCGAATGAGCGCATCATTAAGCTCCGGCAAAGCGCGTGCATCGATCTGCTTCATTATCGGACGCATGTACATAACGCGTATGTTGCGTTCTCTGGCAGCCCTAACGTACCTGTCGACCATGGTCTGAATGGACAGCCCGCGGTCGACCTCGCCCCGTGTGATGCTGTGCACACGCACTATGCTGTAGTCGGCGGCCTGTACGATCTGATTCTCCCCGGCCTGTGCCTGGAACTCAATGCTGCCGCAGACGATGCCCGCCCGGCCGAGAGCGCGCGCCGTCACAGCCGTAAGCGCTGGATACCCCAGCACTTCGGTTCCGGAGAATACCACCGAGTCGACCTTGTGAGCCGGAACCGTCAGGCCGACCATCGACTCTATCCATTTCTCAGACACGCCTGGATAGTTAGTAAACCTAACGACTATGCGCAGACCGGCGGCTGTGATCTTGGTCAGCACAGACGGTCGCGGGCCCAAGTTAATATTCCGCGCCTCTTCGAGCGGAAGACCTACAATGAAAGTCGACGTCTGGCCAGAGAGCATCGTCACCAGCGACGGCCCGCCCTGCAGGCGCAGGGGCAATCGGTCGGCAAGAAATGCAGTCGCATCGGAGGTGAGTGGGACGACGACCGTGTGCCCGCCGGAAAATGCAGTAATGCCCATGGCAGCAGAGAGCAACTCCGGAGTCGCGTTCGAGACAGCAGCGGCTTCCGAGGCTCTGAACATCAGCACGTCGCCGGACGCCTGCAGCGAGCCGAGCGTATCCTCATCAAGAGCTATGCTCGTGATGCCGGCATCGCGCAGTCTCTCAAGGTAGTCGGCCTCGGCCAGCCCGATCCGCTGTGCGAACAGAGCACCCTCTCGCCAGTCCATACAGAGCTCGACACGTCTCGCCATCTCCTCGACCCGGTGCCTTCGAACAGCTATCCAGGCCGATGTGAGTGTGGATACTACTACAAGCGCAACCAACCACCCAATCGTCCACGGTTGCCTTCGGTCTGTCAAGCCACTAGCCCCCTTTGACTGTCCTGCCGTACACGTGCACCGCTCCGGCCTCGATACGTATGCCCTCCAAAATCGCGCCGAATGGCAGCGTCGACAGATCCACACCTAGCTCTATCCTACCTTCGAACGCGTCGAGCAGGAATGCCGGCAACTGACTGCGCTCGACGCTCAGCTTGTCCACAACGTAGACCAGTCGTGCATTATCCTCAATCACCAGACGGCCCTGTGAACTGACGCTCACATTGAGCCCTGCAAAGGAGATGGTCCCATCCATCTTGGCAACGCCTTCGCCTAACGAGACACTGAACATCCTGAGCGCGTCGTCGCGCGTTTTCAGGTAGTCATTGATGTCTGCGTCGAGCACCGAAACGACGAGTTCCGCGTCGCCGAGGGCCCGCACCCAGCTCGTCGAACCCGGGGCAAAACCCGAAAGCGGTACTACCGCGCCTATGGAACGCACTCCGACGGAATCAACACGCAAACCGTGGAGTTGCGCCCCTCGGATATTCACATTCAGCCGATCCAGGCGCCCGAAAAGCATCCTTGCGGCAGGAAACGCCTGCGCTTGCGCCTCGACTGACTCCACCGCAGTGAAGCCGGACGCAACCGCTCTCTCCACGCGCTGCTCGATAAGGGACGGGACCGTGGCCTCGGTTATGGCCACGGCCAGCAAAAGACATACGGCCAACACACGCGCGACGCCGCCCCCGCGGCGCCTGGCCGCCATCAGCGCACACCTCTGTTGGCTGATTGAGCGACCAGCCTGAGCTGACCCTCGATGAACCCATCTATATCGCCATCCATGACAGCATCAACATTGCCAGTCTCTATGTCGGTTCTGTGATCCTTGACCATAGTGTATGGCTGAAACACATATGATCTGATCTGGCTGCCCCACGCTATCTCATGCTGTTCTCCGCGAATCGCTGCCAACTCCTTCTCCTGCTGCTCAAGGGCAAGACTGGCAAGGCGACCCCGGAGGATCCGCATGGCAGTCTCCTTGTTGCTGTGCTGAGACCTTTCGTTCTGGCATTGCACAACGATGCCGGTGGGCAGGTGCGTGATTCGAACTGCGCTATCTGTCTTGTTCACGTGCTGGCCTCCGGCGCCGCCCGAACGATACGTGTCGATCTTCAGATCAGACGGATCGATCTCGATCTCTTCTTCTCCCATCTCGGGAACGACATCAACCGATGCAAATGAAGTGTGCCTGCGTGCCGATGCGTCAAACGGCGATATCCGTACCAGCCTGTGCACTCCCCGCTCGCCCTTGAGATACCCGAACGCGTTCTGCCCTGATATGATCAGGGTTGCGCTCTTGATGCCGGCTTCCTCGCCGGGAAGTAGATCGGCCACCTCTACTCGATAGCCGTTCCTTTCCGCCCACCGAGAGTACATGCGCATGAGCATCTCCGCCCAGTCCTGGCTCTCAGTGCCGCCCGCCCCTGGATGAATCGCCATGATAGCGCTCGCCGCATCATATGGCCCCGACAGCAGATTGGCCAGCTCTATCCGGCTGATCGCCGCATCCAGAGCATCTATCTGCTCCATGCATTCTGCGATCGCGTGTTCATCGTCCTCTTCGTCAGCCAGCTCCGCCAGAATGGCGAGGTCATCGAACTTGGACTTAAGCGACTCGAATCTCCCAATTTGAGCCTGCACCGTTGCTATCTTCTGCATCAGTTCCTGAGCCGCATCGCGATTGTCCCACAGCCCGGGCTCGGCCGAGCGAGCCTCATACTCTGCCAGCCGGCCTAGCTTGCCGGGTATGTCAAAGATAAGCCCTCATTTCCTCAATTCTCGCATCCAGCGACTCGATCGGCTGTTCCAGTTCCGCTCTCATCAGGCACACTCCCTCTGCTCTACTTGCTTGCACCGCAGCACTTCTTGTATTTCTTCCCACTGCCACACGGGCACGGATCATTCCGGCCCACCTTCTTGTCGGCCCGCCTCCGCGGTTGCCTAGATGAACCGCCGTCCTCCCGGTTGGTGGTCACGGCGTACTTGGGACGCCTCGGCCCATCGATCTCCGCCCGCGCTCCCTCGCCCTCCTCGCTACGTTCCCCGGCACTGCGAACCTGCACACGGAGAAGACAGCGCACGAAATCCTCTCCTATACTCTTCAAGAGATCGTTGAACATGAGGAAAGATTCTCTCTTGTATTCCACCAGCGGGTCCATCTGGCCGTACGCCCTCAGGCCGATCCCTTCCCTTAGCATGTCCATGGCCTGTAGGTGATCGACCCACTTGGAGTCGATCATGTACAGCATGATAGCGCGTTCCAGCTCGCGCAGGCGTTCGCCTCCAACTGCCGCCTCCTTCTGCTCGTACGCGCCCCGGAACATGCCCATGACGCCATCGCGCAGATCAGCCCATGAACGCTGGACATACTCGGAAAGATCGGGTCTTGCGCGCAAGGCTAGTATACTCGCGATTTCCGCAGACAGGCCCGCGAGATCCCATTCCGACGACATGAGCTTCTCGTCGGCGTGCGCCGCCACAATCCCTTCGGCAACAACCGACAGCAGTTCCATCGCCTGCTGCCTGAGATCCGTGCCTCTCATTATGGCGTCGCGCCGTGCGTATATCGCCTCGCGCTGCTTGTTCATCACGTCGTCGTATTCCAGCACCTGCCGCCTGATATCGAAGTTGCGCCCTTCCACCTTCTCCTGTGCGCGCTGGATCGCCCGTGTGAGTTGCGGGTGTTCTATGGGGTCGTCCTCCCCCCATCCGAGCCGGTCCATCATACCCGATATGAACTCCCCGCCGAATAGTCTCATCAAGTCGTCTTCAAGAGACACATAGAATCGCGACGATCCGGGATCGCCCTGCCTGCCCGAACGCCCTCGAAGCTGGTTGTCGATTCTCCGACTCTCGTGCCGCTCTGTGCCTAAAACGTGTAAGCCGCCCAGATCGGGCACGCCCGGGCCGAGCACAATGTCGGTGCCTCGTCCGGCCATGTTTGTGGCTATGGTAACCGCGCCGGGCTGCCCCGCGAGCTTGATGATCTCCGCCTCGCGCTCATGGTGCTTCGCGTTGAGAACCTGGTGAGGCACGCCTCGGCGGATCAGCATCTCCGAGAGTTTCTCCGACGTTTCAATCGATACCGTGCCCACTAGCACCGGCTGGCCTGTGGCATGCCGTTCGCATATCTCCTCCACCACCGCGCCAAACTTCGCCCTCTGCGTCTTGTACACGATGTCGGGCAGGTCCTGCCTGATCATGGGCTTCGCCGTAGGCACCTGCACTACATGGAGGTTGTATATCTTGATGAACTCATTCTCCTCGGTCGCCGCCGTGCCCGTCATGCCGGACAGTTTCGCGTACATGCGGAAGTAGTTCTGGAACGTGATCGTGGCCAACGTCTGGCTCTCCCTCTGTACCCTCACGTCCTCCTTGGCCTCGATCGCCTGGTGGAGCCCGTCACTGTAGCGCCGCCCGAACATGAGGCGCCCGGTGAACTCATCTACGATAATGACCTCATCCTCTTTGACGATGTAGTCTCTATCCCTGCGCATCAATGCCTTCGCCCGTAGCGCGGCGTTGATATGGTGCGTCAGCTCGATATTGGCCTCATCGAAGAGGTTGTCGACCCCCAGCCATCGCTCTACGCGCGAGACGCCCGATTCGGTTAGGGCCACTGAGTTGGCCTTCTCATCCACCGTGTAGTCCTGTTCCTGCTTTAGGCCGTCGGCGATCCTGGCGAACACGAAGTATTTCTCAGTAGACTCCTCTGCTTGGCCCGATATGATCAGCGGAGTGCGAGCCTCGTCAATCAAGATGGAGTCCACTTCGTCCACAATGGCGTAGTTGTGCCCCCTCTGCACCTGCTGGTCGGCGGAAGTGGCCATATTGTCGCGAAGATAATCGAAACCGAATTCGTTGTTGGTACCATAGGTTATGTCGGCGCCGTAGGCCTGTCGGCGCGCAGGTGCGTCCAGATCATGCAGTATGGCGCCTACGCTGAGGCCGAGCGCCCGGTACACAGGTCCCATCCACTCGCCGTCGCGCCTAGCCAGATAGTCGTTGACCGTGACGATATGGACTCCTCGTCCCTCCAGAGCGTTGAGATATGCGGGCATGGTAGCCACGAGCGTCTTGCCCTCACCCGTCTTCATCTCGGCTATCTTGCCCTGATGAAGCACCATGCCCCCCATGACCTGCACATCGTATGGGTACAGCCCCAGCTGACGCCGGGCGACTTCGCGTGCGGTCGCGAAAGCCTCGGGCAGCAGTGAATCGACAGACTCGCCACGATCTATGCGGTTTTTGAACTCGGCCGTACGCGCGAGGAGTTGCTCGTCAGTGGCCCTCTCCGCATCCGGCGCAAGAGCCGATACGGCGACCAGCCTAGCCTCGAGTTCCCTCACATCCCTCGCGTTCACGTCGAACATGCGCTTGAAAAGGTTGAGCAACAAAGCCACCTCGCTTGAGTCTTTGCATCAAGCAATTATATCACACCACGCCTGCCGGTACACGCCGCCAGCGCTCTGACGGCGCCCGACACAAGCGAATGTCCACCCAGCATAACCGGTATTTGCGCGTCAAGCGCCGCCTGAACCAGACGCACAGCGTCTCCATTGCGTACGTTCTCCCAGAGGAAGAGATCTGAGCAGAATCGCTCTTCCTGCGACAGCCTAGCGCCCATATGGGCGAAAAGCACGCGCGTATCAATGAACGCAGCATCCGAACACCAGGCCAGATCGGCAAAGAATGCCTCTGGCCCGCGAGCCTGGATCATCCTGCCGATCAGGCTTCTGGCCATCCCCGGCTTGTCGCGGCCGAAAGCGCGCATTCCGCGTTCCTCGGAGTAGACCCGTAGACGACACGTGGTGCGCGAGTTCAGATCCGCCACAGTGGCAGGCGATACCCGTCCAAATAGAGCAATCTCAGCAAGATCCCTGGCCAAGGCGGCTCTGGCATTCGGCAGAACCCCGATCGCTCTTTCGACTGGGCCGACTGCGATCGCGTCTCGGACGCACTGAGCATATGGTGCAAGAATCGGAATCACGTCACTTAGCACAAGCAGATCCGGTGGAGTGTCGATGTCGAATGTGTTCCCAGTTGTGGGAGGCAATCCGTAGGCAGGCACGCCTGCCATGTGTACCGCCATGGGAACCCCGTTGTCGGCAGCCGGAAGGTCTGCGGAGAGCACTACCCGCGAGTTGGCCGCACCGAACATGTCGGCCGAGTAGACGTTGTTAGCTACAATGCCCGGCCCGCCTTGAGCCTCGCGAATGAAGTCGGCAAGTTCCGCTGCGTCCATGAGAAGGCCGGATCCGCCGCTCATATAGACGAATCCGGCAGCGTCGTGCTCGCCGATAACCTGGGCAAGCCGTCGCCCGAAGTGGAAAGACGCGGCGGGTTCGTCGGCTTTGACTGACGTATCCACACCTGCGATAGACGCGGCGCGATCGGCGAGAGACGGACGGTCGGTGACGAACACAACCTTGTCGAGCAGGCCCGTATCGATCAGCCTGCGGGCTAACAGGATAGCCATCTCCTCGCGCGCCCGGGCTACCCATCCTTCAACATCGCCGGAATACTGTCCGCCTTCGAATACCAAGCCCAGGAATGGGCGCACCCTCACCACACCCCTCCGCACAGCGCCGAGCGGCATAACGCGCGGCGGGACCGGCAGCGCCGCCGCGCCCCGCTCCCGCCGCACCAAATCGACCGATCGAATCAGAACTCGGGCTCGATCAGGCCATAGTTGCCATCCCTGCGCCTGTACACTACGTTGACATCCTCGCTCGAATCATCCATAAACACAAAGAAATCGTGCCCGAGCAGTTCCATCTGCATGATGGCCTCCTCGACCGACATCGGCTTTATCGCAAATCGTTTAGTCTTCACGACTTTGGGTTCGGGGGCCTCGACAACGTCGGCCGCAGGGCCTACCGCCACCGCCGATTCAACGAGCTTGTTGCCTTCCTGGCGGAGCCTACGGTTGATACGGGTCTTGTATTTCCTGATCTGTCGTTCGATGTTGTCGATCGCTCCATCGATCGACGCGTACATGTCGCCGGTGTGTTCCTCGCCCCGCAGGAGCAGCCCATCCACTTGTATTGTAATGTCTACACTGTGGATCCCGCGCTCGATAGTCATGGAAACTTGAGCCTCCATGATGCCGCGCTCGAAGTACCTCTGCAGCTTGGCTACCTTCTTCTCCGCGTACGCGCGAAGTGCGTCAGTTACTGCGACATTGCGCCCGACAACGGTGATCTCCATTCACATCAGCCCCTTCCGGACTAATTGAGTGCGCCGTCCCGGCTTAGGATAGTACTTCCCCCTCCGGGGCGAAAATCCTTCGCCTCTTGGAAAAACGTAAGAAGACGTCGAATCAGTTCCCGACTCTCTGCATGCGCGACAGTGCCTTCACCAACTCGCCGACGACCAGCATGAGAGCGGCCAGGCCCACTGATTCGATGAACCGAGCCCCGTGGATGTCTACCACGTTGAAGAATCGGCTGACCCCAGGAAGATACACAATGCCCAGCTGAAGCAGGCCGGATGTGAAGAAGGCCAGCAGCAGCTTGGGATTGGCAAACACGCCCGCGCCAAGTACCGAGCCCAGCTCGGAACGGCAGTTGATCGCGTGGAACAACTGCGAAAAGCTCATGGTCATAAGGCACATGGTCCTGGCCGCAATGAGGGCGTCCGGCGAGGCGTCGATTGGGCCGGGCCATCCAAGCCCCATAGCAAACGACATCAAACCCAAGCCGCCAACGAAGACCCCGTAGATGATCAGCCGCACAGAGGATGCTCGATCCAGAACTGATCCGTCGCGGCCGCGCGGCTTCCTTCTCATCAGATTGCGCTCGGGAGGGTCTACGCCCAGGGCAAGCGCCGGCAAGCCGTCGGTAATCAGGTTAAGCCACAGGATTTGGATGGGCAGAAGCGGCCTGGGCAGGCCCAGAAGGATGGCGGCGAATATCACGATGATCTCGCCGATGTTGCACGACACTAGGTACTGCACTGACTTCCTGATATTGTCGAAGACCACGCGCCCCTCGCGCACAGCTGCTACGATGGTGGCGAAGTTGTCATCTGTGAGAATCATGTCGGCCGCGCTCTTGGCCACGTCGGTTCCGGTGATCCCCATGGCGGCCCCGATGTCGGCACGCCTCAGCGCAGGAGCGTCGTTCACCCCATCCCCGGTCATAGCCACTACATGGCCGCGGCGCCGCCAGGCGTCCACGATACGCACCTTGTGCTCGGGAGCGACTCGGGCATACACTCGCACGCGGTCTGCGATTCTATCCAGCTCATCGTCGGGCATCCGCGATAGCTCGGCGCCTGTAACCGCAACAGCCTCACCGGTCATGATGCCTACATCGCGGGCTATGGCGAGAGCCGTGTCTTTGTGATCTCCGGTGATCATGACAGGGGTAATCCCGGCGTTGAAACACTCGCGTACCGCGTCGCGTGCCTCAGGTCGCGGCGGGTCCTGCATGCCCACAAGGCCCAGGAACACCAGGTCGCTCTCGACCGCGTCCACGCTAATCCGGCCGGGAATCTCCTCAAACTCCCTCTGCGCGACGCCGAGGACCCTGAGAGCCCTTCCTGCCATCTCGGCGTTGACATGCCTGAAATCCTCACGGATGTCGTCGGTTAGCGGCGCAACCACGCCTCCCGAGTATACGTGGGTGCACACTCGCAGCACTTCATCGGGGGCTCCTTTTGTGCAAGCCAGGTAGGACTCGGGCAGCCTGTGTATGGTCGTCATGCGTTTGCGCTCACTCTCGAAAGGCAGTTCGGCTATTCTGGGAGCCCACTGGGCTAGTTGCGCCTGATCTATCCCTGCTTTCAGGCCTGCTACCACTATGGATCCTTCGGTTGGATCGCCGATCATCTCCAGCTGGTCGGTATCGCCTACCTTCCTCACTCTGGCATCGCTACACAGAATGGCGCAAGTGAGCATGCGAGACACAGACGCATCGGGCGGCGCAGGCGTCTCGGATCCCGCTTCGAGCAGCGACCCCAGACGTGAGTATCCCTCTCCAATTACATCGATGGCCCGCCCGGGAACGTACAGCCTGCGCACGGTCATCTGGTTAGTGGTCAGGGTGCCTGTTTTGTCGGAGCATATGACATCAGCGCTTCCAAGCGTCTCCACTGCGGGCAAATGGCGTATGATCGCATTCCTGGCCGCCATCCGTTGCACGCCGATAGCCATAACTATGGTGACGATAGCCGGCAGACCCTCGGGAATCGCGGCCACGGCAAGGCTCACAGCTGTGAGAAACATGTCGAAGGCGCGCTCCCCACGGGCCAAACCCGCAATGAACACCCCCGCGCACATGAGCAGCGCCGCGACTCCCAGCTTCTTGCCAAGCACTTCGAGTTTCTGCTGGAGCGGCGTGGTCTCCTGCCCGCCCTCTTGTAGCATAGCAGCGATCTTGCCCATCTGGGTGGACATCCCGGTGGCCACGACAACGGCCACCCCACGGCCGTACGTCACAGAACTGCCCATGTGAACCATGTTCACCCTGTCGCCTAAGGGCGCATCGTCATCCAAGATGACCTCGGCGTTCTGATCAACCGAAACCGATTCTCCAGTAAGCGAGGACTCATCCAGCTTGAGCATGGCCGACTCGACCAACCTGGCGTCGGCGGGAACACTGTCGCCCGCCTCGATCAGGATGATATCGCCGGGAACGAGGCTCGAAGCCTCAACCAGACTGGGCTCGCTCGATCTGACTACGCGGGCGCGCGGAGACGCCATCTTCTTCAGGGCATCCAGTGCGTTCTCGGCTCTGCGCTCCTGAGCCACCCCGATTGCGGCGTTCAGGACGACTATTACAGCTATGACCAGCGCATCTTCCACTTCTCCCACAGCGGCCGATACGCCGGCCGATACGAGGAGCAGCACCACGAGAAACTCCTTGAACTGTGCAGCGAATTGCTGAAGCAAAGTGCGGCGTGCGGGTTCGGCAAGGCTGTTCGGGCCGTACTCGTCCAGTCGCGCCTGGGCATCTTCAGTCGACAAGCCCGAAACGCGCGATGTGTCCAGAGCGACCAGCGCCTCGCCGGACGACATCGCATGCCATGGCTTCTTTTGTTCTGTAATCACGATTCGTGCCTCCATGTTCCTCGGTATCTTCCGCCTGTGCAGACGCCCTGCTTAGCATCCCTCCAATATCGGCCTTGAAGCAATCGGCCGTCACTGCAATCCGGAGCCTATGTACTCAAGAAACGACAGCACCTCCGAAACTGTTCCTGCTTGGCGCCCAATCGCGTTCATCGGCCACCGACACGGCAAAGGCAAGGACGCGGACCTTGGAGGCGCCCGACCTGAGCAGGGCCCTTGCGCACCCGTCGGCAGTAGCGCCTGATGTGATCACATCATCAATGAGCAGAACCGTACGGCCGGCCACGCGGGCAGGCTCATCGCAGACGAAGGCGCGGAGGACGTTGTCCCGCCGGCGCCTTCGGTCAAGAAAGGTCTGCGTTCCAGTGGATGCGCGCCTTGAGAGCGCTTCGGGGATCACCGGGATCCCTAACAGCATCGCCACAGATCGCGCCAACAGTTCGGCCTGGTTGAACCCGCGCCTCGCCAGCTTGTCTGGGTGAAGAGGGACCGGCACTGCAGAGTCGCACTTGTCCGCCATGCCGGTGCGAACGGCGAGGAGCGCCATCATCCTCGACAGCCCGGGGACGATCTCTACACGGGCACGGTATTTGAGATCATGCACATGCTCTCGCGCCGCGCCCTCGTATATCGCAGGCGCCCTGGCGCATTCGAAGTAGTGCCGTATCCCGCGGCACCCTGCACACACCTCTCGCTCGGCATCGCCGCGTCCTGCGCCGCCCCGGAGGGGCGTCCCGCACACGCTGCATATCGGCGGGCGCGCCATGGGAATCAGGTCCATGCATTCGCTGCACAGGGAATTCGCGCTCCCCAAACGCCCGCATGCCGGGCAGGACTCTCTTACTCCGAACAAGACATCCAGGGCAATGCCGAAAATCCGCGCAAGACTCATACCCATCTCGGTGTCGCCTCCCCGCATGATACCGCCTGGCTATGTTCGCCAACCAAGAGCCCGCGTGACGCCGCTTCTGCGTTCATCTCCCTGATAATCCCGACCGCTGTGCGAACATGCCGGCTTTCATTGGCGCACACGAACCAAACGCGGCCTTCGGGATTGGCCGCCGTTCGGCCGGCCCTTCCAGCCATCTGAACCAAAGCGCGGTAGTCGAACACAACATCGTCATCTGCATGGCACACAATGACGTCAACTCCGTCTACCGTCACTCCACGTTCCATCACGGACGTGCTCACCAGCACGTCGCATTCGCCTCCCGCTATCGCTGCACGTTTGTCGTCCCTGGCAGGATCCTGCGAATGCACCCACTCGACCCGCACGCCGGGAACCTTCCACAGTAGATACTTGGCCACTTCCCGAGCTTGCCGCCTCCGGGGGACAAACACCAAGAAGGGCGACCCCGGCCCTGCGCCGGCGCCCACAATCTCCGCCACTTTGGGCAGCAGGTCACTACCGTGCGCAGTGACCACCTCCGGCTCCGGAAGGGGCTTTCCGTGGTGACGCGCAGGAATCCTGATGCATGGCAGCACCTCCGATTTCACCCGAGCAAGGTGACCGCGAGACGGTGTCGCAGTCATGATGACCATCCTCCCCGTGGGGACTAGGCTTCTGTACACCGCTGAGGCCAGTGCCTCTGAACCGGCGAACGGGTAGGCATCTGCCTCATCGAGGATGACCAGATCGAATCTGCGGTAGAAACGCATTGCCTGGTGGGTTGTGGCAAGTATGACGCGGGCGTCGTAATCCCTCTGACCTCCGGAACCGCCGCAGAAAGTAGAGCACGTCACGCCCGGAAAGGCAGCCCGCACTCGCGGCTCGAGCTCGGCGACTACGTCACGCCTGGGTGCTGCGAAAAGCACTCTTCGACCGGACGCGAGCGCCGAGTGTATGGCGCTGAATGATACCTCGGTTTTGCCTGCGCCGCACACCGCCCACACCAGTACTTCACGAGCCGAGTCGCCGACGTACCAGTCACGCAGCATGCAGGCCGCTTGCTTCTGAGCATCGGTGAGCGGGTGAGGCATCGCAAGGTCGACGCCTTCAGCTACTGCCCCGGCGTGTAGGCTTGCACGGTCGTGGGCCGCAACGAGGTACAGCGGAACGCATTCGCGTGCGGACCCCATCGACCTGCATTGCAGGCAGAGCGAACACGCGCGCCTGCCACAATGGGCACAGGGCGTCGACGCGAACGGACCACCTGATCCGCACCTGTTGCAGGTTCGCGTCCCGAGTGACGAGATGGAAACAGCAGGCACGAGCAGTCCTAGCCCTTCAGCGCACATAGCTGCCAATAAGTCGTGGGCTTTGTCAAGAGACGAAAAACCGCCTGAAGCGAGGGCCCGCATTGCTTCTTCATACAGCAGGCTGCGACCGGACAGAGCAAGGGCGCTCTCAACCACGAGACTCCGGGGAGGAATGCGGTTTCCAACCAGTTCCGTATCGGCTCGCGGCGCCTGCCAGATCGGCCCCGGGGACAGAAACGCTGGGCCGGGAAGCCCCAGAGCGTGCAGCACGGACCGGGCGGTGCGCAGGCCGACCCTCACAGCCGGCTGTCGCGCTCTGCCCGCGCGCACGCGGCCTGCCGCGGCCAGCCGGCGGTCGACCTCGTGGGCCACCAGTGAGGCAAAAGCCACCGGGACAGGAGGCGTGATCACGGCCAGATCTGCGGGCGCCTGGGTATTGGCGTAGGCCCAATCGAAGTCGGGCGAGTGACCGAACCCGGCGCGCGCGCCGGACTCCAGAAAGAGAATGTAGGCATGAAACACCTTTCAACCCTGCCTATTCCATTTTATGTTGGTACATTACATTGGGCAGAAGTTGAGAGGTCCCTTCCGGGGGAACCAAAATCACCCGGGCTAGCCACAGCAACTACCCGATCTGCTCCTCGTCCGGCCAGGATGCCGCGGTGGCTTCGCGAAGCCTCAGTGCAAGCATTGTCTGTCTTTGCAGCATGGATGCATTGCGCACGGCTATCGCCAGAGCCTTCTTCGTTCCTATGATCACGACGGTCCTCCGAGCACGAGTGACGGCGGTATAGAGCAGGTTCCGCTGGAGCATGACGTAGTGCTGGGTGGTGACGGGAACCACGACAGCCGGGTATTCGCTCCCCTGGCTCTTGTGTATCGACACGCAGTACGACAGCGCCAGTTCATCCAGTTCATCCTGGTTGTACAGAACGTCCCGATCGCCCTCTGGTTCGGAGAACCTGACGACTACCTCGCCTTCTTCAGCGTCTATGCGCACAATCTTGCCCATATCGCCGTTCCATACCAGCCGGTTGTAGTCGTTACGGATCTGCATCACCTTATCGCCTCTGCGGAACGCCGAACCTCGACAGCGGATCTCCGAAGCTCCTGGTCGACGCGGATTGAGTGCATCGCGGAGAACCACGTTGAGATTATCGACCCCCGCAGCCGATCGCTTCATCGGCGACAGCACCTGGACGTCATCGATCGGATCGCAACCCAGGTGACGCGGCAGCTTCGAAGTCACGGTAGCGACTACTGATTGCACCACTTGATCGGGATCTTCGGCTTCGATGAAGAAGAAGTCGCGCGCTCCTCGGAACAGAGGAAACTCGCCGCGGTTGATCCGATGGGCGTTTGTCACTATCATACTGCCGGGCGCCTGCCTGTAGACCTGATTGAGCACGACTGTGGGCACGACGCCGGAGTCTATGATATCGCGGAGAACGTTGCCGGGTCCTACCGATGGAAGCTGGTCGACATCGCCTACGAGCACCAGCCGCGACCCGGGGCGCACTGCCTTGAGAACGCTGTACATGAGGGAGATGTCGACCATCGACACTTCGTCCAGCACCAGGAGATCACACTCGAGCGGACTTGCCGCCCCGCGACCGAATCGCCAACCATCCTCCCCCGGCTCGAATTCGAGAAGCCTGTGGATAGTCCGCGCGGGTCTCCCTGTAGCCTCGGATAGACGTTTGGCAGCTCTACCCGTAGGAGCGGCCAACAAAACCCGCATCTTCCTGGCCTCGAAGAGGTCGATGATCAGCCGGAGAGTTGTCGTCTTGCCTGTTCCTGGGCCGCCGGTCATGACCATCACGCCAGTCTGGAACGACTCCATGACCGCAGCCCGCTGCTGGTCGGCGAGGCGAATGCCGGCCCGAGTTTGGGCCTGCGCGAGCTCTTCGTCTGACAGGCTGTCCAAAGTCCACATCCTGGCATGAGCCAGCTGGCAGAGGCGGCGGGCTACGCCTCTTTCAGCATGGTAGAACGGCGCCAGGTACAGAGCCGACCGGCCCTCGCGGCATACCTCGCCGGCGCTTTCAAGCGCGGCAATGCCGCTCCCGACGAGGTGTTCCGATACGCCGAGTTCATGCGCGACCGATGAGGCGAACTTGTCCTCTTCTGAGTAACAATGTCCCTCTTCGGATGCCTTCCGAAGCCAGTACTTGATGCCGGCTGCAACCCGGTGGGGCGACTCCGTATCCACGCCAACCTCACTGGCGATCTTGTCGGCGGTCTTGAAGCCGATCCCGTACACTTCGTCTGCCAGCCGGTAAGGATTCTGGCTCACAACGGTGACAGCGTCTTCGCCGTACCGCCTGTATATCTTGATTGCGTACGCCGGGCTCACTCCGTGCGACTGCAGGAAGACCATGACCTTCTGCACCGACTTGTGTTCAGCTATTGCGTCGATGATCCGGCGCGCCTTCTTTGGGCCGACCCCAGGTACCTCTGTGAGGCGTTCGGGGTTCGATTCTATGACCTCAAGCGTATCCATGCCGAATCGCTTAACCAGCTTCGCAGCCGTCGCAGGGCCAATCCCGCGTATCAGACCGGAACCCAGGTACTTCTCGATGCCCAGAAGGGTAGCAGGCGCCACGGTTTCAACCCGCTCGACCTTCAGCTGGCGCCCGTACTCTCGATGCTGCACCCATACGCCGAACACCTTGACCATCTGCCCCGGTGTAGCCGATGGAAACGGCCCCACGGCAGTCACCATGCTCCCGTCGCCAACTTTGATGCGGGCCACGGTGTACATCGACTTCTCATCTCGGTAAGTGACCCTGTCGATGACGCCTTCCACAGAGTCCAGCTTGTATCACCTCGCGGTCAATCTGCACAAAAGCAGCTACATCCTCTTCCTTATCTCGTCAACCTTATCCAGCTGCTCCCAGGGCAGGTTGAGCTCAGGACGACCGAAGTGCCCATAGCAAGATACGGGGCGATACATCGGCCGCCTCAAGGCGAAATTCTCAATTATTGCTGCAGGACGCAGGTCGAACACCTCTCGGACAATTCTCGTGATGCGCTCATCGCTTATCGAACCGGCGCCGTATGTATCGACTGATATGGCCACGGGGCGCGCCACGCCTATCGCATAGGCTATCTGCACTTCGCACTGATGGGCCACACCCGCGGCGACCAGGTTCTTGGCCACATGCCTGGCAGCGTAAGCCGCCGACCGGTCGACTTTGGTCGCGTCCTTGCCCGAAAGCGCTCCCCCTCCGTGCCTGGCCATTCCGCCATATGTGTCTACAATCAGCTTGCGGCCCGTGAGGCCGGAGTCAGCAGCCGGTCCGCCCTTCTCGAATCTACCGGTGGGGTTGACCAGAATACGAGTATCCGCGTCAAGCATGCCCTCGGGGATGATCGGCCGGATCACATGCGCGATAATGCCCTGTTCAATGGTGGGGCTGTCCACCTTGTCGTCGTGCTGAGCCGATACCACCACAGTGTCCACTCTGGCCGGCAGGCGGCCGTCATACTCCACCGTTACTTGGGTCTTGCCGTCGGGCCGGAGCCACTCTAGGGTCTTATCCTTCCTCACCTGCGCAAGCCTCTGCGCCAGCCTGTGCGCCAGCGTAATGGGCATTGGCATGAGTTCTTCAGTCTCCCGAACGGCGTAACCGAATATCATCCCCTGATCGCCTGCGCCCATGGCATCCCAGTCATGGTTGGGTTGCTCGCCGACACCGCGCGTCCGCTTTTCGAGCGCGTGATTGACACCCATGCTGATATCGGCAGACTGCTCGCCAATGGAGGTCACCACGCCGCAAGTGTCGCCATCGAACCCGTACTTCGCCCTTGTGTAGCCTACTTCCCGAACGGTCTCCCTGACAATGTGAGGAATGTCCACATAGCCCTGAGTGCTGATCTCTCCCATTACAAACACCAGACCCGTGGTGGCGCACACTTCGCACGCAACTCGCGATTCCTGATCCACTGCTAGCAGCCCATCGAGTATGGCGTCTGCGATCTGGTCGCAGACCTTGTCCGGATGCCCCTCAGTAACTGATTCCGACGTGAAAAGCCTCTTCTCGCTCAACAGCAATACCTCCAACAGCACTGCTCTACCAGGAGCCGGGGTCAAGCTCCGGGGTATCGGCCAGTTTATCATGTATTATCGTACTACATATGATACCATTCCGGAGCAAGTCACCTCGCCCGGAAGTAGCTCCCCCATTTCAAAGGCTGGACAACCCGCCCCACGTACACACCGCGCGGCGGGCCCCAGCCCGTCTCATCAGCATATGACTGTGCCGACCCGGCTACTTGGCTTTGGGCACAGCGAGTCCCAGCACCTTCGCAGTCTGCATCACTGAAAGGAAAAGCTCGACCCCTTCTGCAATCTCAAGTTCAGGATTCTGGCTCAGCAGTCCTCCCAGTGCGCCCTCCTTGCCGACGAAGCCAAACACGCGAATGCCCTCACCAGCTGCCAGTGAGACAGCAGAATTGGCCGCTATCGTGGTCTGTTCGACACCGAGAACAACAGGCGTCGAATCAATGGCATCCACCGGCTGTAGCTCGAGATCTACGCGAGCCTTGACACCCATCTTGGTAGGGCGAAGAGTGTCGATCACCTGCGCCGCAATGGGCGTCCCGCCCGGAATGAGCAGCCGATCTTCGAAGACGACATCGTCGACCACCTCAAACTTCACAACATCGCCAGAACGAGCTTTGACCGAGCCCAGGGGCGTACAGAGCCTTACCTTGACCAAGGACCCCTTGGGAACGAGGGAGTATCCAACCTCCGGCCGGTCTCCGGCGATTGAAAGCCTCAGAAGAACGTCGAGCCTCGGCCCGATCGGCCCCAAGCCGGGCTGGCCAATGACGCTGCTCTCCAAGTCGACAAGCATAGGCACTACGGGCCCGTCCGCAATCTTGCCGAAAATCGTCCACTGAACCGCCTTCAGCTTGAACTTGAGATTCATGGCGCCGGCCCGGTCACCCAGCACGAAATTCCAGCACTGATCAAGCCTCTCCGGAAGAGTGCCCGACCCGGATTCACCGAACACCACGTTTTCTATGTTCTGAAGGCGCGCCACAATCGCTCCCTGCTGCGGTGAACCGAAAAGCAAGCCCTCCATGGCGACCAGGCGCTCAACCGGGCTGGTGGTTGCGGATTGTGCTGCGGCCTGGCCGACAAAGCACAACAGCGCCAGTGTGATAAGCATAGCCGCTGCCTTGTTCGCAGATCCTCTCATTTTCCTACCTCCCTGTAGCGACGCACGATGAAACCACTAAAATCTGATGGTAACCTCGGCAGTAGCGAGATTCTTGGTAAAATCCAAAGCCCCGATATCCGAGAAGTCTATTAGCTTGTACCCTAGCAGCAACGAGGTGTCGCCCATTAGTCTGTACCCAAAGTCTATGGAGGTAATCGTGCGGGTCGCATCTGAACCGTCCAGCTTCAGCGGTTCGATTCCAGGCCACGCTGACAGACCTCCGTCGCCGTACATCTCGGATTTAGTCCACACAGCGCCCGAGGCAATCAGGTCGCGAATCCTCTCGTACCTGTAACCCGCCTGGAGGAACGCGGCATCGCCGAGCAGAAGCTTGTAGTCGATCACAAGCGACGCGGTGGCCTGGAAGCTGCTCTTCGTAGACGGCTGTTCTCTTCCGTACAGCTCGTAGCCGGCTCTTACAGTAATGGAGTCGGTAGAGCCGGCGGACACCGCCCGCCCGACAAGGTCGGGAAGCGAATACTTCACGTCGACCGAGGTGACAGTCTCCCTAAGGCTACCCGTGTTCTCCGTACTCGCGCCCACATCCGTCACCCGGTGCCCCACGCTGAGGCCAGCGCCCTCCGTCTCACCAAGCACGACTCCGAGGGCAGTGGAGGTCGCCTTCTGCGGCGATTCGTCGTCAGTGAAGAAATCTGCACTCACCTTCAGGATGTCGGCCAGACGCACACTTGTGGACAGGTCAAAACCACGCGTCGGCTGCTTCTCTTCGCCTGCGTCTTCCTTGCCCGGGCGTCGCGCGGCCTGGCTGGACATCTCAACGGCCAGAGTCCCCAAAGGGCTTGGCACCCCAGCCTGAAAGCGCGGTGCGACGCTTTCGGCGCCAGGATTCACAGATGGCGTTAGCAGATCCTGAAGCCTGACAAGCTCCGGCTGAGTCACCGGAGGACGCATCGAAGCCGGCGCAGTCAACGCCGACGCGTAAGGCCCGATATCGCTGAGCAATTGATGTTTGGAGACAGGGAGCGCCGACTCTGAGAGGCTGAGCACCATGCCTCCTCCGGAACCGCGAAAAGGCACACCCAGTGAAAGGTTGGCAAGCGACTGATCAGAGAAAGTCGGCCCGAACTCTTCCACAAGCCGGGCTATCAGGTTGGCCTGCCTGGCGGAGATGGTGAGGCTCATGGGCATTGGCCCGGTCAGCCTCAGCGGGCCAGGCGATGATGCAACGCTGCCTGACACCGAGATTTCTCCGTCGACCGAGGCGCTTCTGAGATGCCTGATCGTCCGTTCAACCGTGAGCGAGAGATCGCCAAGGGAAACGGGCGCTCCGCTGGAGTAGACCCCGGCGTCGCGCTCATCGAGCAGGCCCGCCCGGCCAAGCTCCACAAGAGCTATGTATCTCCAGTCGTCGGAAGCGATCAGCGAGACAGCGGCACGGGCAGATGGCGACAATGCTCCGACCAGCACTGCACACAGGATCACCAGCGTCAACATGCAGCATCGCCGCGTGTGAACAGATCTGAGCCTCATGCCGTGCGCCTCCTTCCCGCCGATTCTTCAGCTTTTATATATTCTTCGTCAAGATGTCGATTCCTTCTCCCTGCGCTGCCGCTCGAAATACCTGGCAGCAAGTATCTCTGCCACGTAATCATCGAACGGCTCAGGCGGAGTTCTGAGGCCAACCGGCACTAGCCTGCATAGCCCCTTCCCCCGATGCTCTCGCAGATATCGCTGCCTCCCTTCCATCGATGATCTATGCTCATCTATGGTGATTACCTCAAGCCCGGACGATAGCGCCAAAGCCCGGACAGCCTCGCGCGAGCCGGTTCGATCGCCCACCACGATCCTGTGCACACCGTGCGCTGCGGCCAGTTCCCCGCCCCTGGACGCACAGTCGTCCGCGCTCACAATGCACCGGAGCAACGTACCCCGGGCCTTCGACACCACGGCCATGCCTGCCTTGTCGCGCCCGGGATCCACTGCCAGTACAATCTCATCCAACCGACTCACCTCTTCTCTAGAAAAACGCCCCGGGAAGCAGTGCTTCCCGGGGCGCATCTCCGATCAACCTAGAACTCGGTCTTGAGCGACAGCTCGAGAATACGCACAGTGTAGTTCGGATGCACCGAGTAACGGACATCCTTCAGATCGTACTTGAAGTTCAGGCTGGTGGCATCGAAGAGCTGATGACCTATTCCCAGCCCGAGCTGGAGGTACTCTCCAGACGGCGAACCCAGAAGCTCGTATTCGCGCCATTCATAAGACGCCATTCCGGTCGCCTTGGTCGCCGGGGTAATCTGCCATGCTACGTCGCCCTTCATCAGCCACTTGGTGAGGTCCTTCAAGCCGCCAAGACCCGTAGCCTTCCCGAAGCCTGCTTCAGCGCCCAGCGTGAGCTTGTCGGGAATCACCGGCAAGGACAGCGCCAGACCCGCGTTGAGCTTGTAGTACTCGTCGGTGGCGAACCTCTGCTCCCAATCGCCCTTGATGGTCAGAGCATCGCCGAACGGGATGTTGGCCTTTGCGTAGCCGATGTAGCCCGACTCTTTGTCCTCGATAGCCCGTTCCCAAGTGAACCCGGCCTCTATGGGCTTGTACGCTATGTCGAAGCCGACCTGCGCGGTGGTAGCAACACCAGCGGGATCCGGCAACACGGTGTTTACCTGCGTGATGCCGCTCCTCAGCGTCAGATCCGCACCGAGCAGCTTGGTGTTGTACGCGAGCTTCGCGCCGTAGGTGGTCTCGTCCTCATCCTCATAGTACGCATCGCCCTCTCGGGACGCCTCGCCGGTTATGACGAAGCCCCGGATCGGATCGGTTTCGACAGTCAGCTTGGATGCGCGGATGTCTTCCGCCAGGTAGTCGGGGTCAACCCCCTCTTCGATACCGCGGAACCTGGGTTCATAGCCCTCCTCTACCTGCTCATGTGATGCCTTGATGTTCAGGAACCCGAGCTTGCCCTGGACGCCCAGGTTGTGAGCCACGAGATACTCGGCCATATCGATGTTCTTCCACATCGACATCTCGCCGGTAACGGTCAGCGCGTCGCTCAGCTCGAGCGCGAAGTCGCCGCCGAACGTGATTTCCTCAGGATCATATTCAGGATCAGATTCGCCAGGGTATTCCCCGCCCGACTCCTCGTCGTTGCGAATGTCAAGCACTCTGGCACCCACTGTGAGCTTGTCGGTGAGCTTGAACTGAGCACCGGCGCCCAACGCATACTTGAAGAAGTCCTCCGACGGGTTCAGTTTGGCGATAATGCCCGTGAGGCTCAGGTCGCCGCGCTTGTAGTCCGCGCCGATACCACGGACACCAGCAAACTCATCGGCACTCATCTGATACTTGGTGAAGTTGCCCGGCCGCTCAAGCCCGCCGACCTTGATCTTGGTCACATCCCGCGGGGTGGTGATCAGTGCGTCAATATCCCCGCTGGCCAGTGTACCAGAGTCCGTGAACACGTTGGTAACGGCCTTGGCGGCTATGTCGATGTTCACGCCCTCGCGCGGTTGCAGCTTGAGCGCGAGCTTGAGCGTGTTCTCGAGTTTCGACGTGCCCTCATACTCGCCCGATCCGGGGTTGAACGGATCCTTGAGGAACGCGGCGTCAACCTCGCCATCGACATCGATGTCGACGAACTTCAGCTCGTTGCTTCCGCCAATGCGCACCTTGTTGAAGTCGCCGCGGAGCGCCTGAATCTCGGCGTGCGCTGCAGCGGCGGACTCTTCGAGCTTGTCCACACGCTCAGTGAGCGGAGCAATGTCTTCAGTCTTGAGCTTGTGGTAGGTGTCGACGATGTCGAACGCGTTCTGGTCGGCAAGCGCCCTGACGTCCGCCACTTCCACCTCAAGAGCATCGATGCGCGCATTGAGCGCTGCATCCACTGCATCGATCCGCGCGCCAAGAGCCTTAAGCTCTGTATCGTACTCAGCTCTGAGCGCATCGACAACAGCCATGACCACGTCAATCTCGATGGCGAATTCGCCGCGCACTGCCTCCAGTGCGTCGTACATGGAAGCGGCCATCTCTGCCTTGACATCGATCAGATCCTGCTGGTGCATGGCGGCGAATTCATCCAAAGCGCGGACGCGCGCCTCTCTCTCTGCCGCTACCGCATCGTTGAAGGCGGTGGTCAGTTCAGCCTTCTGATCCAGAAGCGCCGACTCCCACTTCTCCTCGAGATAGGCGAACCTCTGCTCATACTCGTCTTTCAGCGCTTCGATGGAATCATAGAAAGCCATGGTCAGTTCAGCCTTCTGCTCCAGAAGCGCCAGTTCCCACTTCTCCCCGATGGAAGCGAACTTCTGCTCGGTCTCGTCGCGCAGGGCTGCAATGGAGTCGTAGAAGGCCATGGTCAGTTCGGCCTTCTGCTCCAGAAGCGCGTGTCCCCACGTCTCCTCGATAGCAGCGAACCTTTGCTCGTTCTCATCGCGCAGGGCTGCAACGGAGTCGTAGAAGGCCATGGTCAGCTCGGCCTTCTGCTCTAGGAGCGCGACTTCCCACTTCTCCTCGATGGAAGCGAACTTCTGTTCGTTCTCATCCCTCAGCGCCTGCACAGAGTCGTAAAAGGCCATAGTCAGTTCGGCCTTCTGCTCCAAGAGCGCAATTTCCCACTGATCTCCAAGGGACTGGAACCTCTGCTCGTATTCGTCTCTCAGCGCCTGAATGGAATCGTAGAAGGCCATAGTCAGTTCAGCCTTCTGCTCCAGCATCGCCAGAGACACTTCATCGCGCAACTTGGCAAGCGCATCCTTAAAGGCAGAGTCTAGTGCTTCAGCCTGCTCGGCCAGAAGCTCCTCAAACTTGGCCTCCAGCGCAGCGTGGTCCACTTCGGCTTCGCCCTTATGGGCCTCGAGCACATCGTACAAAGAAGCCATCAGCGCGGCCTGCTGGTCGAGCAAGGCCTGGTCGAACTCGGCCTTGAGCGCTGCTTCAGCTCGGTCGGCCAGGAGCGCCTCAAGCTTGGCTTCCACCGCAGCCAGGTCTATTTCGTCTTCGCCCTTGTAGGCCTCGAGCACATCATAGAAAGAAGCCATCAGCGCGGCTTGCTGGTCCAGCAAGGCCTGATCGAGCTCGGCCTCGAGGCGCTCGATAGCACGATCTCTTTCGTCGTTTGCGGCCGAAATCGAATCGTAGAAGGCCATTGTGAGTTCGGCCTTCTGCTGAAGCAGGGCAAGCTCTAGCTCTGCCCGAAGATCCTCATCGGCTAGTTGCCCTGACGAACCGCCCTTAAGTGCCTCCCACAACGCCGCATGCTCCGCCTTGTTGCTCTCGGAAAGATCATCGATGCGGGCGAGGAGAGCCGACAGCCTATCGTCAAACTCCTCCCACTGCGCCTCCGACATGCCGGCGATCTTCTCGGCTATCACCTGCTCAAGAATGGTCGCGTCGGGCGCCGGAGCCTGGAGAACAACATCGCCCCCGGCTGGGTCGGGTTGAGCCGACACGGGCTCACCCTGGAGCTGGTTCAGCCTCTCCGTCAGGTCTCTAATGTCCCTATCGAGATACTCGAGCGCCCTGGCCACCATGAGCGCGACCTCATATCTCGTTGCCTGGTTGCGTCCCTTGAAGGACCCATCCGGATATCCCTGGATTATGCCCAACGCGGCAAGCATCTTCACCGCGTCAGTAGCCCAGTGGCTATCGGGCAGGTCAGAGAAGGGACTCGCCAACACCGGTAGCGCCATTCCGGCGATCATCACGGCGCTGACAAGTATGGCCAGGAATCTTTTCATTAATCTCTTCCCCCCTCGAGTTGGTGCTTAACGCTAAGAACTCGCATCCAACGGGGCCGCCCTGACGAGTGTTCTCGTTTCCTCGCCCCGGCGCCCGGCAGAAGTGAGCCCCATTGCCAGTATGAAGAACCGGCGCTTTTGTTGGCAGCGGCGCCTCCTTCCAACTCGCCGCCAGTCAAAGAGTGAAAACGCAGGTATCGCTAAAACTCGGCCTGCGTGATGATATTCTCCAAACCACGGTCAACTCCTTCACCACAGGGAAGATTTTTGCCCGCTGTGAGATGCTGGAACGCTCACGAAGGGTTGATCACCAGTTTCAGGGAAAGAGGGCCGGCGATACGCCAGATGTCGCACTCTGCTACGGCCTGAACTGTGACTGGAACCTTGTTTGACAACACATTCGTAATCGCCGATGCGAACTCCGCCACCGTAAGTATGGTACCGATCTTGCCCTCCTCATCAGTGGGCATACCTGCTGCCATCAGGGCGCTGTTAACATCCTCCATCAGGCCGAGCAGGCCCTCCTGGATCTTGTCGATCCCGGCCGAACCGTCGATTGCCCTCGACGCAACGACCTGCCCACCCTCGAAGATGCGTTTTTCCGGAAACACGTGCAGCGATACCAACAGCACGCCCCCGTACCAGGTATTCACGGGCGACACTGCCCGCAACACCACTTTGTCGCGCGACTCCATAATCTTGGCGAAGGCGGCTGAGGCATTCGCCAGATCGAACCTAATGGCCGATGTATCGCCATCACTGCGATGAGAGTCGTCGGCAGGACCGGAACCGCGCCTCGCCGCTATGTCATTGATCTCGAGCAAAAACGCGCGCACCTGTTCATCGATGGATTCCGCCGGTTGCGATGCGTCAATCACCCTCCCCAAAACAACCTCATCGGCACGGAATATAACGCGTCCGATCATGGACGTCTGGGACGACTGAGCGGCCTCAGCCAGGGCCATTGCCGCGCTGACCCTGATGTCGTCTACCTTACGCTCCAGGCTCGCTACCTCCGCCGTCAGCTCGTCCCTGGTGAGTGTGAGCGAAGAGACACTAGCCTGAAGCGCAGCCTTCTCCTGTTCGAGCCTGGACCTCTCCGTCTGGGCCGACTCCAGCTCGGCACTGGCAATGCCCAGATCGTGAGTCGCAGCTTCGAACCTTGCCTCAATTCCCCGGAGGCGTTCCTCCGACTCGCCCAGACGTGCCTGGACTCGGGCCAGCTCGCCTACGGCCCTGGTCCGCTCGTCCGATACGCGTCCCAGCTCGCGATTGGCCTCATCAAACCTGGCCTTAAGCTCCTCATACTCGCCTGTGATCTCGCCTACCTGCTTGGATAGCATCTCTGCCTCCGCGCGCTTGGCCTCAAGATCATTCTGGGTCGTGGAAAGAGTCTCCTGAATCTCGCGGATCTGGAACAGCGCTTTTCTCACATTTTCCGATGCCAGTGAAAGCAGGAGTATGGAGCAGCCGGCAATGACTACTCCGGTGATGACAGTGATAATAATGGAAGTGTACTTGGGTCTCAGGCCGAAAATGGAAAGCCGCTTCCTGCCAACTTTCATCCCTATTCTGTCGCCGGCATAGGCGATCACGCCGCCCGCTATGGCGAGCACGACTATGAGCGCTACTCCATACACTGCATATCCCTCCCGGGCGAATGGACGACTCCGGCTCAGAGGCTGAATCTGTCGCCGAGATAGACCTGCCTCGCGTTAGGATCCTCCGAGATCTCCTGAGCGGTTCCGGATACAAGTATCCGCCCTTCGTGCATGACATAGGCACGATCCACAATGGACAGGGTGTCACGCACGTTGTGATCAGTGATGAGGACTCCGAGCCCGGCTTGCTTCAGCCCGACTACAATCTCCTGCAGTTCTCCCACGGCAATCGGGTCGACTCCTGTGAAAGGCTCGTCCAGCAGCATGTAGCAAGGGGACGTAGCCAGAGCCCTGGCTATCTCGACTCGCCTGCGCTCGCCGCCCGACAAAGTGAACCCCATCTGGCGCCTGAGGCGCGCCAGATCGAACTGCTCAAGCAGTGACTCGAGTCGGCTCGCGCATGCTGCGGGCGAGATACCAGACGCTTGCAGGATTGACATGATGTTGGCCTCAACTGTGAGTCGACGGAACACCGATGGTTCCTGAGCCAGGTAACCAAGCCCGCGACGTGCACGCTCCCACACTGGCGCGAAGGTGACATCTGCCTCGCCGATTCCGATGCGCCCCGAATCCGGGTGCTCAAGCCCAACCAGCATATAGAACGTGGTAGTCTTCCCGGCGCCGTTGGGCCCGAGAAGCCCCACTATCTCGCCGCGCTCCACCGACACGCTCGCGCCGTCCACGACGCGCCTGCCCGCGAAGCTCTTGACGAGATCGGCAGCGCAAAGACCCGAGCACTTCAGACCGTCCATGGCAGGCGCCCCCAAAACCCCCAGCGTTCACCCGTTACAGACGCAGTCTGCCACTACAAGGTTCCCGGGCGCCGCAAGATGTTGTCGGTATTCTACTTGTTTTTCGACATGTGCACGCTGCATACCTGCACACAACCTGCGCGAAGCTTGTCGGTTATTGCTGGGACAGCACAACCCGCTGGATGGCCTGAACCACCCGATCAGCCGCGCCTGCGAGCCCAGCCGCTTCCCGCAGTTCTCTTGACATCTTGTCGCGCCGCGCGCTCTCTCCCAGCAGTTCCACGCATGGGATTACCACATCCTCGGGACGCAACCGCCCCACAATCTCGGGTGCGATCATCCTACCCGCTCGCTGGTTCGCGATGGACACAAAGCGCGACGATGACTTGAGACGGTCAACAGCCCGTCTTTGAAAGGCCTCTCCGATGAAAGGTAATGAACACAGCAGTGGGGATACACCGGGTACCGCAACCGTGCCGGGCACATTGAGGGGAGCCGTCACGACATGCGGCACTCCAAGATAGGCTAGTTCCGCACAGACCGGGCCAGGCGTGCACACTGCGATGTCGGAGGCCGCCATGGCTTCGTACATGAGTACCGTCTCTATCCTAATGCGAACGCCCTCTGTGGTTATCGCCTCTAGCGGCCCGGCGCTCTTCTCGACGCGGGCTTGTGCTCCATCGATTCTCGCGGCAAGTTTGGTGTGTGAGAAGAGTTGCTCCAATGAGGCAGTGCCCACAAACGGGGACAGGCACAGGATGAAACTAACATTATGTTCCACGCGGGCAAGCAGCTCTGCGGCGCGAAACAGAAACGGGGCCGTCACCGAGACTTCACGCCGACGGAGCCCCGGAAAGAGCGCAATGGCACGTTCGTGCTGCTCCATACCGAGGCGCGAACGAGCCTCTTCGCGCCCTACTCTGACGCCGACGCCATCGATCATCAGATTTCCCACAAGCTTGATCCGCTCTGCAGCCACGCCGCGCGCAATGAGCGAGGCCTGAACCCTTTCGTCGTCGACCAGGAACAGAGAGACGGATTTGGCGCCCGGCATAGCCCTGCTGGAATAAGCGAATACAGGATACCGCAGTCGTCGGCCGAGGTCGACCGAGTAGATCAGGTCGCCGCCAAGGTGGAGGATTACGCCCGTCCCGGATCTCGAAAATCCCCGAGGTGCAGCTCCTGTCGCAAGGTACCTGAGGAACTCCCATGGCCCTACGGCTCTCCGCACGCCTGGATACGAAGAGGCCACTTTGGCCTCGCGTCCGCTGGCATGGGAGGACGGCGAGATGAACACCCAGACATCGGCAACTGACATGACAGCCGCTACCCGTTCGGCCACCGGACGCACGAGGCCGTGAACGTCCCCCGGCGTACCCGCTACCAGTATCACATCCAATGCAACTCACCATCCCGCCGGGACGCAGCAGCTGCGCACGTGTCCCTAAAACTTAGGATTTCTACAAACCGCTTGCCTTCTCCTTCTGAGCGCCGGCCGAGTATGCCAAACACGCTGCATATCTTCTCCCCAGAATGGAGGAGGGACACGAGAGTACTCGGGCAGGAGGCCCTTCCTCGACGACTCTTCCACAGTCCACCAATGCGACCCTGTCTGCAGCGCGCATGGCGAATCCCGCCTCATGCGTCACAACCACCATTGTAGCGCCGAGTGATCGCGAAAGCGACTCCATGAGAGTGAGTATGTCAATGACCAGCATCGGGTCCAGGGCCGACGTGGGCTCATCCCATAGGACTAAGTCGGGCCGGTTTACAATCGCTCGGGCTATGGCCACCCTCTGCATTTCTCCGCCTGACAGACCCGTGACGAACGCTCCTGCCGACTCTGCCATGCCTACGGCCTCCAACGCCTCATAGGCCGCACACCTCGCTCTCTCCATGGATTCGCCGGCCATGGCTCCGGGCAGCATTACGTTGTGGAGCACGCTCAGGCGCCCGATGAGGTTGGAGCGCTGAAACACGAACCCGGTGCGCCTCCTGAACGCTCGCAGTTCGTCGGCAGACATGTCAGAAACATCCCGACCACGCCATGTCACCACACCGGAATCCGGCTGCACCAACCTTATTATGCTCTTCAGAGCAGTGGACTTGCCGCACCCGGATGGGCCCATTATTACAACGGTCTCACCTTGCTCGACGTCGAGGCTGAACCCCGCGAGCGCCTGCCGGGAACCGTAAGCCTTCCTCAAGTCGCGTACTCTGAGCATTGACTTGCTCCTCCCTTCGAAGGCGCCCCGGATGACGGCGTGTCGCCAAAAACAAGGCGCGGCCTATTCAATAGCGAAAGCATGCCGGGCTTGCCTGCCGGCACGACAATCTCCCTCATCACTTCCGACGGACTCAACCCCAGGGCCATGCATGCTTCCACTTCATCGGCGCCCACAGGCGAAAGGCGTGGGGCAGCCCACGTAATC
Source organism: Bacillota bacterium (assembly GCA_019136685.1). Classification (GTDB taxonomy): domain Bacteria; phylum Bacillota; class DTU025; order DTU025; family DTU025; genus UBA5389. Next base: position 40,505 of record JAGVTS010000108.1, read on the forward strand.
AGAAGACCCATAGCCGTGCCCAGCAGAGCGAAGGCTGGAAACCCCAGCGACGCTAGAGTCGCGCGGGTTATGGCGGCTATCGTGCCGAGTAGAAGAGCGCCTACACATGCGCCGTACCCATATGCCGCCGGCACGTCGCGATGGGACGCACCCTCGCCATGCATGGCCATAGCTCGCGCGCCCGCGATCACAGTGGAATGGTCAAGTATGAGCGCAAGCAGAACAACGGCGCAGGCTGCCAGCCCGGATATGGTCCCCTTCACTGATTTCAGCAATGCTCGAACCTCGCTCCTCACACCAGGCTGCACTACCCCCGGCGGAAGGATGTACACGGCCGCGCCCGTTCCCGCGGCCTTTTCTATCACAGTGGTCAGCTGCTTTTGGGGCTCATCCGATTCAACCAGGAGTTCTATCTTGCCGGATGACTCTTGCTGCTCCTGTATGAACTGATCGATCAGCTCTATGGAACGGGCAGCGCCCTCGCCCGAAAAATCCGGCGTCCGAGACTGCACAGCCTCAAGCTGCTTCGATAGCCCCTCCACATCCAGGCCGGCCAGGCTGTCAAGGTCAGACCGAGCGGCCTTCAGCTGTTCGCCAAGAGCGGCAGCATCCAGCTCTTGCAACGTGGAGAGAATACCTGCGGCGGCCCCTGACATCTCATTCAGCAGAGCCGCAACATCCCCTGCGCCGCTGGCCGCTGACTGAACCGTTTCGAGCTTGCGAGCAAACGAGTCCAGCCGGCTCAGCCATAGTCTCAGATTGCTGAGCAAAGGATCGTAGTGCGAGGTGAACATCGCCGCGGCCTCAGCCGCCGTCTCCAGGGTTCGGATCGCTTGGAGGGCCTTTGAAGTCAGCTCGGCCAGGGAACGCACAGATGCCGGGTCAATGCGCACCCTGTCCGGATCAGTCCCCACTCCGACTCCGACCCGCTCCAGCGCGCGTTGGAGCCTGATCAAAGAATCGATGGCAGTCTCGTATGCGTCCAGAGCCTGCTCCCAGCCGTGCGTTGCCTCAAGCATAGCATCTGTCGCCTCGCCGAGATGCCCGAGCACTGCAGAGGCTTCCTCAAGCGAGCTTCCAACTTCATGACCGGGTAGAATGAGCCGGCCTGCACCCACCCGGGAGCCAACTACCCCTCCATCCACTGCATACGCAGTGAGCTCGCCAGTCGCGGCACTCACGTCCGGATTGACCACAATGCCTCGAGCCGCGGATCCGGATACTTCGGTCAGAACCACCACAGTGTCGCCATCACCAACGGCTGATCCGCGGCGTCTGGGGGTCGCCGACATCACAAGGCTCTCATCGGGCTGCACATCGGCGTCTTCCAGAGTAATCACGGCCTGCGGCGCCCATGCCTCTATGAAACGCTTCATCTCCCGAAGCGCCCGACCGAGTTCACGGGCTTCCTGCGCTGCGCCGTCCACTGTGACGTCATGAACTGAAGAACCGCCATCGCCCTCCAAGACCCTATCAATCAGCGACTGCCTATCGTCGCTCGAGGCAGCGGCGCCCTCCGGCCTCACATCGACCAGATGGTACCGTCTGAGGATACTCTCCGCTGTTTGCGCCACTGCGCGGGCAGAGTCGCCTGAGTCACACACAAGGTGGATATTGCCTCCGTCTTTCAGAGTGAACCGCACGCCTTCGATCGCCGCCAACTGCGGCCGGATAATCGGCGCCACCCGGGCGCCGACACCGCTCACGGTGACCTTAGGTTCGAGTACAATCGTGTATCCTGCAAACCCCGGGACTTCGGTCGCGGCGCGGATTAGCCGCGTCACCGCAACCTCGTCCATATGGGGCAACGCCACAAAGAAGTTGGCGCGCGAAAGCACCGTGACACTTTGCTTCAAGCGTGCGCCGGGAAAATCCTGGCGGAGCGTCTGCTCAAGCGCGCGAGCAGCCTCCCGGCAAGCCTCCTGCCGGACATGTATGATCAGGTCGTATTCGCCGTAATCGCCCACAATGCCCGACACCGTATCCTCGAAGAAGCGATCGGCGGCAGCGGACACAGTCGCTGCAGCGACGGAACCGACGAACACGGTGATGATCAGAACGCCGACCACATCACGGACGAACCCGTCTTGCAGAAGGGCATACATCCAGCTAAACCCCCTATTCACTCGCAATTATAGCATGGGGGGCAGCCTTCCTGTATGTAATATCCTTGCCTGATTGGCAAAGGCCGGGCACCGAGCCCGGCCTCCTAGTCTAGCTGCATCCCTCTCCTGTGTCATTCCTCGATCTCAAAGGTGATCTCCATCTTGGCGCCTTCAGCGGCCAGCATGGTCTGGTCGGTATGCAACTCGGCGCGGTCGCACCTTATGGTCTCTTTGTTCTCTCCTTCGATGAATACTGACCCAGTCAGAATCAACACCTTCTCGGAGTTCATGTAGGACGCCTGTTCAGCTTGGGCTCGCTGCTTGTCCCTGGTCATCGACACGTTCCCCGATGCGTTGAAGTCCTGCGTATTCGTGAAGATCTCCATGGCGGCACAAGTCAGCGTGATTACCGACACCTTCGGTTTGCCTGCCTCATCCTTCTCAACCTGCGTCTCACGCTTCTGCAGTCGAACACTGCCTGCCACCGTCGCCGTCTTCTTCTTTATGTTCAGATCCATCGAATCGCAGTTGATCGTCACGTCTCCCTGAACAAGAGCTACCTTCCCGGTGAGCTTAGCGATCCCGGCGTCCATGTTCACCGTCGCGCGGTCGGCCGTGATCACTATGTCGTCATACTCTATCATCAGCCCGCCCTCGATCACCGTGTCGCCCTTTGCGCCCTTGTGCACCATGGACTGGTATGCCGTAACCTTAACCGACTTGGCCAGCGCCGGCATAGAGGTCGCCAACATCGCCACCGCAAACAACACAATCCCTGCCCGCAAGACCCGCCTCACGTATCTCGCCTCCCCGCTCTAGTCCTCAGAATCATCCAGCTCAAACTGGACAGTAGTCTTCCCCCGCGCCTCGAAAGACTCGCCGTCGGAGCTGAAGCGAATATCGTCGCCCTCCACGCAGAAACTACGCTGGCCCTCAGCCTCTTTCACGAGCACATCGCCAGCGGTGTGCATCTTGTCAGCTGCAATATCCACTTCAAGCTTGCCGACTGTCACAACGCCGGCGGACGTCGCGATTTCCGTCTTGCCCGGTATGAGCACTCTAGACTGCTTCGGATCCCACACAACCTCATCAGTGGCAAGCAGATCCTTACCGTCCGACGCTACCTTCACCCCTCCGTCCAGGCGCAGCTGGCCTGTTCTCCTGTCATACACGCCCCGGCCGGCGCTGAAGGTCAGGTGCGCCCGGCCGTTCCTGTAGATCTGGCCCTCAGTAATCTCGTACATCTCGGCCCGGCCATCGCCGGCGCCGGTTTCTACCCGAACTGCCGAGAGCATCCAGGTCCGTTCTCCGCCCTGTCGCCCCTCGACCGTAACGCCATCGAACAGCAGATCGCGAGAGGCCGGTCGCCTGCTCACGCGCCCCCCAACGCTTGCGTGGTCAACATCGGGCGGATCCGGCCGGTTGATCACGAACGCGTATATCAGCGCACAGGCGAGAAGGACTGCCACTGACATGCTGACTGTTTTCACCAGCTTCGTGCTCACGTGCCGCTCCCCCCTTGATGATTCCGAGTCACTGCCCGAAGATCACTCCATCCTCGCCAAGCCCGAAGCCAAGAGGAGTGCCTGGGAACGCCTTAAGCCGGAATTCCAGCCACACCCGCCTTGTGGTGAATTGATATGTTACCGCTATCTCCCTGCAGTGAAGGTCGCGCGTTATCCCGACGTCGCCGCGAACAAAACCCCCTTTTACCAGGTCGTACACGGTGACCCACTGTATACGCCAATCAGGCAGAGGACGCATGTCGGCAGATGACTCTACCCGTGTCATCTGCCCGCGCGCGAAATCGTAGTAGCCCCCCGCTCTCAGCTGGAACTCGGGCGACGGCTGTACCACTACCCTGCCCAGCACGGATTTCGGCAATGCTTGCTGAATGTCATATGCGCCCGATAGCTCTAGGGATACTCCCTTGGCGACCTCGGCCTGCGCCGCTAGAGTCAAAGTGTCATAGGCCTGATACTTGAAGTCATACGCGGTTGCCATGGTCAACTTCAGAGGTCCAAATGTGGACGTCAACCTGGCGCCGATTCTGCTGGATGGACTGATCGCATCGAACCTGAACGGCGAAGCCCCCGATACTGACATTTGGTCGTAGCTCAGCCGGAGACTGGTCCCGACTGTCGGCTTCACCTGGACTCCTGCAGAATACCCAAGAGCAACCTGCGCCCCATTTGCTCCGTATGCATCGAAAACTCCACGTACCGAACCGTCCACCGACAGCCATTTGCGCACATTCTGCGGATCCATCCTCAAGGTCACGTCGGCCTCCGCCTTGCCGGAAGTGACCTCTGAGCGGATCCCGCCTCGTATTGCGTCCTCGGTGTACCGGCCCAATACCCCCTTCAACGTGACCGATAGCGGCGTGCTGCCGATGGGAATCCGGTCGGAAACGGCCGTCAC
>JAGVTS010000244.1 GCA_019136685.1 Bacillota bacterium
GGGTGCGTGTAAGTTTTGTAGGCAATAGCAATTGGCAGGGCGAGTAAACATTCCTAAACGGGACAGTAGGCGGGAAAATGATATCCTCCTCGAAAAGGCCCGTAGCTGGCCAATCGAGGAGGATACGCATGAACCGTACCAATATTATCGCAGCATTGTCAGGTATCGTCGAGAGGTCATTTCAGGAAACTAGGTCTTTGGGCGGCGGCGCTACGATTCATGATATGGAGACCGCTGCGTGGAAGGCGGCGCGGCAGTTCGGGCAGCTCATGATTCAGGCTCAGGCGGACGAGGCGGGCAATGGCTACATGGGAAGCCGGATACCCTGTGAATGTGGAGCCAAGATGCGTTACGTTGATACTCGCAGCCGCACGGTCACAACGTGGTGCGGGCAGATGACGCTAAGAAGGGCTTACTATCGGTGCGATAGCTGCGGGGCCTCCGCATTTCCCCTGGATAAGCAGCTATGCATGCCTGCAGGGCATTTCAGCGAATCGATCATCGAGGCGATAAGCTATTGCAGCGCTCAGCTTCCGTTCGAGTGTGGATCGGAGACGCTAGAAAGACTGACCGGGATCAGCGTATCTCCGAAGGAAGCGCAGATCCTGTCGGAGGGAATCGGCGCTGAGATGGACGAGGAGCTGAAGAAGCAGGCCCAGATCGCTGTCACTGATGGGCTGGACTCAACCTCCAAGCCGGACAGGCTCTACGTTACTATCGATGGGGTGATGGTAAGGGAGTTGGACGGGTGGCATGAGACCAAGGTATCTGCCATCTACGATGGAGTATCTGAAGCGGGGTCGGACGGCGCCTGCGCAGATGTCGCGAATGACATCACGTATGTCGCGCGAAAAGCTTCGCCGGACGAGTTCGGCGCCTATGTGTCCGCAGAGGCCCAGCAACGCGGGGAGGCCAATGCTGCTGAGGTCATAGCTCTGGGCGACGGCGCATTGTGGATCTGGAACCTGGTAGACGCCTACTTCCCAGAGGCCGTGCAGATCATAGACTGGTATCACGCATCGGAGCACATATGGGAATTCGCGCGGATTCTGTACGAGGGCAACGAGGAACGGTGCAAAGCCTGGGTGGATGAGCAGCTCGGGTTGCTGAGCGAGGGGCAGGTTGAAGGGCTTGTGGCCCGGTTAAGAGCCATGACGGGTCTGAGGGATGAGGCTAGCGCTGGGCGCAACGATCTCGCACGATACCTTGAGAGAAACCGCCAGAGAATGAGGTATGACGAATACCGAGCAAAGGGCTACCACATTGGCAGCGGCGTCGTAGAAAGCGCATGCAAGAACGTAGTGCAGATGCGGCACAAACGACCGGGAATGCGTTGGAGCGCTGAGGGATCTCAGAAGGTCCTCAACCTGAGGACATACGCCCTGAACGGCGAGTGGGATGAGTTCTGGCGTAATCGTAGAGAGAAGGCCAGATTAGGGGTACAAGGCCAACCGAAGTTCCTAAGGGCAGCCTAGCCGACCACCAGGGAGGAAGCGATGCCAGGCCTTAGGAGCCACAATCCTTACACGCACCCCTAGGGGGTGGGCTCTTGACACAATTGAGGCGAAGGGTCATATCAAGCAGGGTCACTGCAGCGCTGTTGCTTGTCGTGTTGGCTCTGTGTGGCCCGGGGTTGGGGGGCGGACGCGCCCGGGGTTGGGGGGCGGACGCGCTAACTGCTCTGGCGAAGGCGCCGGAGCAGACGTCGACCGCGCTGCCGCTACCAGCGTGTTAGGCTACGCTGCCTGCATAGCTACGCGAGTATCCCGAGAGGCGTGGATACGCGAGCCAACCGGATCGGCGTCGGAATCCGGGCCAGGACAGGGGTGGACCGCTCCGGAAATCCTAGAGCAGGGAATGATGATCAAGCCCGGCGCCAGGGTGACTACGGGGTTGCGCGGACAGGTCTTGCTGGTCTTTGCCGATGGCAGCACCGCCACGGTCGGCCCCAACTCCGACTTGGTGATTGGTCTCCGGAGCTTGCAGTCGGCTCCAACCGTCGGCAGCAACACCGAATCCGGCGGGGCGAAGCTACTGCGCCTGGCGCCGCCGCAGATAAGGTTGATCATCGGGAGGATATGGCTGGAGATTGCCAGACGCATCGACTCGGGACCGTCGTTCGAGATTGAGACCCCATCGTCTACAGTATCGGTCAGGGGCACCGTGTTCGCCGTGGAGGTAGATGAGGAGGAAACCACTTATGTCTACGTCGAATCGGGGCAGGTAGTGGTGAGGAGCGAGTCAGGTTCGCTCACGGTCGGCCCAGGGCGGTCGGCAGTCGCGCAGAAGGGGAAACGTCCGGCAGCAGCGCCTGAACCTAGGCCCGGAGGCAAACCATCCTGGAAAGAGACTGGCGTCGGCAAGCCCGGCAACGGCCCGAAGGACAAGGAGCATCCTCTGAACAAGACCAGGCCAGGCCCGAACCGCGAAGAGGCTGACGAGGAGAGGCATGAGGGAGTGGACGACGACCTGGATGATGACCAAGACGAAGATGATGATGACGACGAAACGGGGGGTCGCAGAGGCAATGGGCGCCGCTCCAGCGATGAGGTCGAGGCAGACTGATCCGAGAATCACGGCCGCTCTTGGCGCCTGTTCTCTTCTTGAGCGCATGGGGGACGAGTTCACGGCCAGGCTCGCAGACGCTTCGCAGCTGAAACCGTTGCGCCGTGGCGAGATGCTGTTTCTGCAGGGAGATAGGAGCTGTGACCTCTACATAGTGGCTACAGGCCGGATCAGACTGTATCGCACATCGCCTGAGGGGGCTGAGAAAACCCTGGCGGTTCTGAGCGACGGCGACGTGTTCGGCGATCTATCAGCCATAGACGGGCTGGGCAGGTCGGCCGCGGCGGAAGCCATGACCGAGTCGCAGGTAGTGCAGGTACGCGCAAGGTCTTTCATGATGTGCGTGGAGGAAAGCCCGACGCTGGCCGTGAGGCTCATAAGGAGGCTTGCGGAGATGCTGAGAGAGACTGACGAAAGCCTGGATCTCCTGGCTTTCGCCGATGCCCGTACGCGCATCGCATCTGCCCTGCTCAAGAGTGGCACACCGTCTGGACGAGTCACTGAGCTCACCCATCGCGATATCGCAGCAATCGCATCTACCGCGCGCGAGACTGTGAGCCGCGTGATTGCGGGCCTGATTGACGCGGGCGTGCTCGGCGTGGACGGGCGTGACTACTGCATCCTCGATTCACAGGCATTGAGGGATTTGGGCAGCAACTGATGACAGAAGCGGAAGGAAAGACAAAGCCAGGCGAGGACACCCATTTAGTGTCCTCGCCAGAGAAGGGCCGTTGAGCTACTTCTTGGTCTTGCCGCCGTCCTTGTTGTTTGCCTTACCGCCACTGTTGCCCTGGCCCTTGCCTTGATTATTGCCTTGACCTTTGCCCTGACTCTTGCTCTCGTCCGATTCACCGTCGGGTTGTCCTCCCCGGTGCTGCGGATCGTGCCCGTAGGCGTTTCCGCGGCCCCGGTTCTTCTGTATTGACTCATCTACATCCTGTTCATGGCCCTTCCAAAGCAGTCCTTTTTTGCCCATCGCCGCCGACACGGCTTGCCCGAGGTTACGCGCTTCGATCCCGGATTCTTTCGCGACTTCGCCCCAGCCCATTCCGCCTTCGGCCAGTGCCAACACGTCTTCGAACGATTTACCTGAATCAGCCGAGATGACGGCGCAGATAGCCAGATCTCCAAGGCCCCAACCAGCATCGAACAGGGCCTGTAGCTGCTCGACTGTGACCGCAAGCTCGGGGTAAGCTGCCATCAGGCGCTCAAAGAACACCGTCTTGTCAGCTCCCAGTTCCAACTCATCGTCGTCGTCGAGCTCATCCTCGGGATCGTCATCGAGATCCTCGTCATCCTCGGGATCCGGATTTGGGTCAACTACGGCTCCTGAATCCTCCTCATCATCTGCAGGAGAATCATCATCAGGTTCTACATCGATTGCTTGGCCCGGAACGGCTGCAGCAAGACCGAATGCAAGAAGTACAGCTAGTGAAATCCACACGGTTAGTTTCTTGGACAAGGCACTCATCACTCCCCGTAGGTGTTCTGTTAGGTGGATGATACCATCGGCCAGGCGTCTGGGCTGTGATGTGGGTCACTTGGGGTCCATGTAGTCCTTGTAGGCATCATGAAGTGGGAGTGCAAGCAGGCATCCCCAAACATAATGACAGCAGAAGGGGGTCATCTTCGGCGAAAGGGCCTCCAGCTGGCCCAACGAGGAACATGCGCGGCCAAAACAGCTGGAGCTGGCATGTACTCGATTCATGACGTCAGTTTCGGAGATACCACCAAAAAAGGGAAACTGACGGTATCTCTGCCCGGATACCCCCGAGGGTATACCATGAGGCCACAGCGATCGCCTCTATGTCCCTGTGGTCCGTATCCCCGAAGGCTTTCGCGGCAATGTCGACGGAGTCACATGCCGGAGGCCAGGGCTGAAGGCGAGTGGGTCGAACAAGGGCCGAGGTCACGTGATCGCTATTGACTCTTGCCGAGCCGCGGCATATGCTATGAAGCAAATACGAATTACGTTGACAGGCCATGAAAGGGAGGTAGGAGGCGTGCTGCCCAAAGAGAGGGAACGCCACCGGGTGCAAGCGTTCCCGGGCAAGTGCTTCTGAAGTGCGCCCTTGAGCTTGGGGCCGAAATTGTGTGAACGGCGCGATGGGCAGCGGTGTGCCAGGTGTTGCATGCAGCGCTGCGTGTCCTGTGTGATCGCACGTCAGTAGGTCTCCACGGGTACGCCCGTTAGCGCGTCTTCCGTTGTTCCGGCCGGGACACGGAATCTGAGGCACAGTTATCTGTCCGTCCATCGGTCAGTCCGTCTGCGACGTTCGGGACGACTGTGAGCAGAGTGGAACCACGGCATGTTGCGCCGCCTCTGTATGGAGGCGGCATTCTGCGTTACATGGCGGCTTTACTCGCATGAGATCATGAACGATGCGAAGCGCACTGACCAATTGAGCGAAGGATATGGAAAGGAGTCATGCGATCATGTTTTCTGATATTCGATCATACGTTGACGCCGCGGTGGCGCGCGACCCAGCCGCCCGGAGCCGTGCGGAGGTGCTTCTGCTGTACCCGGGCGTGCACGCCCTTGCCTGGCACAAGCTGAACCACTGGCTGTACCGCCACAGGGTGTTCGGACTAGCTCGGTTCCTATCGCAACTAGTCCGGTTTTTCACGGGGATAGAGATACACCCGGGCGCCTGTATCGGGCGGGGCGTGTTCATTGATCACGGGATGGGAGTCGTTATAGGCGAGACCGCCGTAGTCGGATCCGACGTAACTATCTACCAGGGTGTGACCCTAGGCGGCACCGGCAAGGAGACCGGTAAGCGCCATCCCACTATCGAGGATGGTGTGGTAGTCTCGGCAGGCGCCATCGTGCTTGGCTCGATCACCGTGGGCGCAGACTCCAAGATTGGCGCCGGCGCCGTGGTGATCCACGATGTACCTCCGGGAAGCACAGTTGTAGGGGTTCCGGGGCGGGTAGTGGCGCGATTGGGCGTGCGAGTGCGGGAAGCAGATATCCTCAATCACGGAGATCTGCCCGACCCGGTGGGGCGTGCCTTGGAGCACATGGCCCGTAGGCTGAATGCCATGGAGACCGAATTGCGCGCAGTCCGGCTAGCGCTTCAACAGACGCCGGCATTGGTTGCGGACGGCGGTACGGCCGTAGAGGAGGCACGGGCAAATGACTATCGCATCTGATGTGACCGAGCTGATCGGGCACACGCCCATAGTGAGACTGAGCAAGTTCGGCTTGGATGCCGCCGGGTTCAGCAGTTGCGGCCCGCACGGTATGGGACCGAACCGTGGAGGGCCCAACGGCGCGATTGCCGCTCGCGGTGAGATTCTGGCCAAACTGGAGTCCGGAAATCCAGGCGGAAGTGTCAAGGACAGAACGGCGCTGTACCTGATTAAAGACGCTGAATTCCGGGGCCGGCTCAAGACCGGCGGCACAATCATCGAGCCGACGTCCGGGAACACCGGCGTGGGGCTGGCCATGATTGCGGCCGTCAGGGGCTACAGGCTGGTGCTGACGATGCCCGACTCCATGAGTGTGGAGCGTCGGAAACTCCTTGCGGCATACGGAGCGGAGATAGTGCTAACCCCGGGCGCTCTGGGCATGGCCGGCGCAGTGGAAGCGGCGTGCAACCTCCAAAAGGAGCATCCCGACTGGCTTATGCCGTGTCAGTTCGACAATCCGTCGAATCCAAGGGCACATGAGGAGACCACCGCTGCCGAGATCATTGTCGACCTGGGCGGGGTGCTGGACGCGTTTGTCGCAGGCGTAGGTACCGGCGGAACCATTACCGGTGTAGGTCGGGCGCTGAAACCGGCAATTGCCGGTGTGCGCATAGTCGGCGTCGAACCGGCTGAGTCGGCAGTGCTGTCGGGAGGAACGGCCGGACCCCATGGCATTCAGGGGATTGGGGCAGGGTTCGTTCCCAAGGTGCTCGACATGAGTGTAGTGGACGAGATCATCGCTGTGGGGTCGGAGGAGGCTGGTGCTGCCGCCCGTGAACTGGCTCGCACAGAAGGGATCCTGGCCGGCGTGTCATCAGGCGCCGCTGCCGTCGCGGCGCTCAAAGTGGCGCGTCGCCTCGGGCCGGGCTCGCGCGTGTTGGCGCTCTTTCCTGATACGGGCGAGCGGTATCTGAGCCTGCAGTAGGCAATGGGTAGCGCCGAGTCGCGCTGGCAAATCCCGCGAGATTCCCCTGTCTATTTGGTGACCGTATGGTTTTTCAACAGGTTCTTGACGGAGCCTGCCGGGAAACCATACGGTTCTGCGCACACAGGCTTTCCTGAACGCAGCCGGCCGTGCAATTGCCTTACTTCCGAAGTCCTGTCACAGGTCGCCGAGTCCGCCATGATCGCGCAACCACGCCTAACACCGCCGACACCGACTCACGGCCCCAAAAGGAATTTCGCCGTGCCAGAAGGAGTTCCGGGAACGGCGCAGAATACCACTCATCGGCACATATGTTCTGCACAAATGACCAAACCACACGCGTATCATATGTGTATCGTCAACATGAACCTCGGGAGTGGAGTGTATGGGCTTTGACGCGCGGTTGCTGTATGAGGTCGCCTACCATTACTACGAACTCGGCAAGACGCAGGAGGAAATAGCCGCAGCCCTCGGTGTCTCGCGCAGCCAAGTATCGAGGGCGATGAAGCAGGCGCGCGAGGATGGCATCGTGGTAATCAAGCTTGTTCCTCCCGCCGCTGATTTCGGCGACATCCAAGATGAGCTGTGCTTGCGATTTGGTTTGCGCCAGTGTGTGGTCGTCTCCGGGGAGGCTGGGCCGTCGCGGCTCCTTACTCAGAATCTGGGCATGGCGGGGGCCCGGTATCTGTCGAGCAACCTGAAACCCGATTCAGCTCTGGGAATATCATGGGGCGCGACTCTTTGCGAGCTTGCAGCCGCTCTCGCGGCCGAGAAGCCGGCCTCCCGCGATATCGTTGGAGTCCCGCTTCTGGGAGGTCTGGGCCAGGCCAGCGCCGACCTGCAGGTCAATGACATTGCCGCCCGGGTGGGCGCAGCTTTCGGAGGGTCGAATGTCTTCCTTCACGCTCCATCCATCGTAGATACTCCGGCTGCGCGCGATACCATCATGTCTGACAGCAACATCAGGAAGGTCGTTGACCAGTGGGCCCGGCTGGACGCCGCGGTGGTGGGCATCGGCAGCTTCGTACCCCCGTCGACGCTGCTGGATGAGGGAGGGTTCTCCGCGGAGGATCTCGACAACCTGCGCCAAGCGGGAGTGGTCGGGGACATGTGCATGAGTTTCTTCAACATTAAGGGCGAGCATGTGAGTACGCAGCTTGAAGCCAGAATGATCGGAGTGAGCCTTGCCCAACTCCGATCTGTGGAATGCGTTGTGGCTATTGCCGGCGGCGTCAATAAGGCATCGGCGATCCTGGGCGCTTTGCGTACCGGTGTGGTCGACGCGCTTGTGACCGACGATGCGGCCGCCCGCAAGGTGCTCGAGATGGGACGGTAAGCCAGAGGTCTGATCAATCACTAAGGAGGCAGGTCAAATGCCGCTTGGACAGGGAGCGTTGGGACTCGGTGTGTCGTACGCGCTGGCTCTGGGATATCTGGTTCTCATGTGGTTTCTCGGAAGCATCCTTTCAAGGCAGTACCCGGTCGAACACCGCGTGGCGTGGGACACGCGCACGATAGCCAGGGTGACAATTCTGGCAGCTGTGGCCGGCGCAGGGGCCATGATCAAGATACCCGGGCCTGCCACTACAATTGCGCTGGACGCTGCCGCAGGGTACTTCGCCGCTGCGTTTTTTGGATGGCCCGTCGGGGCAACAGTCGCTGCTATTGGCTGTTTTCTGGCCAACGCCCTCGGTGGGTTCGCCAGCTGGCTGCCGATGGTGCCGATTTACCTCTCGGCGATGGCCCTCACAGTCACTATGGCCGTGTTTGTGGCCAAGAAAGTCAACATCGTTGTGGCCATCGTCGTGGGCACTATTGTCAACACCATCACGTGTCTAGGCCCGTGGGCGCTGATGATCGGCACTCCGCTGATGATAGCGCTCCTACCGTCGCAGGTAATCGGGTCTGCGGTCAACGCGTTGGTGGGGCTGTCAGTGGCCGAAGCGCTCAAGGCTGCGCAGAACAGAAAGAGACCGGAATCCATTGACTGACGCAAGGGGTGTTCTACTTGGCGTCTGATATCATCTCGCTGAAGGACGTGACCTTCAGCTACAAAGGATCGAAACGCTGCGCGCTCGATGGGATCACACTCAACGTGAAGCAGGGTGAATGCGTGGCCATACTTGGGCCGACCGGCGCCGGCAAGAGCACGCTGGCGTGCGTCATGAACGGAACGGCGCCGCGTTTCATGGACGGGAGTCTTGCCGGAGACGTGACCGTGGACGGCATGGTTCCCGCCAAGGTTGGCACAGCCCAGATGGCGTCACGGGTCGGACTAGTGTTTGGCGACCCCGACACTCAGCTGTTCGGCATGACCGTCGAGGAAGACGTGGCCTTCGGCCCGTCAAACCTCGGGCTGGGCTACGAAAGCATCATGGAGAGAGTGGGCAAGTCCATGAAGGACATGCGCCTCTCAGGCCTTGAAAGACGTGCTCCGCACAGACTGTCGGGCGGGCAGAAACAGGCCACGGCCATAGCCGGCGTCTATGCGATGCTGCCCAAAATCATGGTACTGGACGAGCCCACGTCTATGCTCGACCCCGAGGGCAAGGCTCGCGTGTTCGGGATCGTGAGGATGCTCAAAGAGCAGCTTGGAGTGACTGTGGTGCTGATCGAACAGGAAGTCGACGACATACTGAACCTCGCCGACAGGGTGTTCGTGATGCGCCGAGGCAAGTTCGTACTGTCTGGAGCTCCGCGCGAGGTATTTGGAAGGGTGGAGGAACTTCGGCAGGCCGGTGTGCGCGTCCCGCAGATCGTGGAGTTCGGTACGCTGATCGGAGCAGCCGAGACACCTTTCAGCATCGACGAGGCGGTGTCGGCGGTTGGGCTACCGTGTAGCTCAACTAACGAAGTGGAGTCACGCGCGCCATCGGCGCACGATGGACACGACGTACACGACGAGCAGGATGATGTGGTCGTGGAAGCTGTGGATGTGGAGTTCACGTATCCTGGCGGTGCGCGCGCGCTGGACGGCGTGGACCTCGCCATTAACCGCGGCGACTTTGTGGCCATAGTCGGCCAAAACGGCGCGGGCAAAACCACTTTGACCCGCCACTTCAACGGGCTGCTCAGGCCGTCGTCCGGCGACATCCGGGTGCTGGGTCGATCAGCACAGGGCGTCCCTACTATCGAGCTCTGTCGCCATGTGGGGTACGTCTTCCAGAACCCTGATGAGCAGCTATTCTGCACAAGCGTGCAGGAGGAGCTCAAGTTTGGGCCCACAAACATCGGGGCAGACCCGGCCGTCACATCACAGCGCGTCGAGGAGATCTTGTCCGACATCGGCCTGGCCAAGTATCGAGAGGTCTGGCCTAAGTACCTTACCAAGGGTGAGCGGCAGAGGCTTGCGCTTGCGTCAGTCGTGGCCATGGATCCGGACGTGCTCATAGTGGATGAGCCTACCACCGGGCTCGATTGGGTGGAATCTCTCCAGATCCTCGATTACCTGGAGCAGTTGCGCGACAAGCACGGAAAAACGATCATCATAATCACCCACGACATGAACATCGTTAGCTTGTACGCCAGGCGAGTGGTGGTCATGGCTAGAGGTCGGGTCGTAGGGGACGGCGCCCCGCGAGAGATATTCTCACAGCCTGATCTGATGGAACTGGCGTGCCTGAGGCGGCCCCCCATCGCTGATCTGTCGCAGGCCCTGTGGGGCGAGGTACTGCTAACCCCAGCTGAGGCAGCAGCCAGGCTTCTCGCCGCCAAATCTCAAGCTGCGGGGGTGTGTTCGGAGTGATTGTAGAGTACGAAAGCAAGTCCTCGGCGGTGCATCGCCTGGATCCCCGAGTCAAGTTCGCGTGGATGTTTGCCGCCATAGTGATCAGCGTGATGTGGACGCACCCCGTCTACCTGATCCTTCTGGCCTTGGCCGTGGTGGGCTTCGGCCTGCTTGCCGGGTTTCCGTGGAGCAAGATCCGCGGCGTGCTGTCGTTCATGATCATAGTTACAGCCATCATCACCCTGGTTCAGGGCGCTACATACGTCCCTAAAACCGTAACGCTGGATGAGCCCGCGCGGGTCCTGTTTCACCTGATCCCGAGCTGGATTCCACGGGTAGGACCGGCGTGCCCCATCCGGGTGGGAGGATTCCTGTACGGGATCGGCATGGCGCTCAAGGTAGTCACTGTACTGGTGGTAGTGGCGATATTCGGGTTCACGACCTCTCCGTCTGAGATAGTGCAGATAATCGCGAGAGTGCCCTTCATGCCGTACCAGGTGGGTTTCGTAATGTCTACAGCATGGAAGTTCGTCCCGGTAGTGCAGATGCAGATGAGAACGCTGATGGATGCCCACCGCTCCAAGGGCGTCGACTTCGAACAGGGAGCCTTCTCGGAGAAGATCAAGAAGACGTCTGGCATCGTGCTGCCGCTGTTCGCCAACTCACTGTCGATGGCCGACACCATGGCCCTTGCGATGGAATCCAGAGCCTTCGGCTCCAGCAGGAAGTTTACCTTCATCCGACCGTACCGCATGGAACCGTTCGATTGGGTAGTCCTCATTGGCTCACTAGGTGCAATGGTTGCGAGTATTCTGCTACTTGCAGTGTTCAAGCTGGGGGCGCTGTAGGTGGACGGGCAAGGTAGGTGCGGTGGTAACGGCAAGTGCGTCGTATGCCTTGGGGCGTGCGCCATGGACATGATCATCCGGGTTCCGCGGTTTCCCGCAGCTGACGAAATGGTGTTCGCAGACGGAGAACCGGGCCTGTTCGCTGGAGGGTCCACAGCCAACATCGCGGTAGGCATCGCTCGTGTTGGAGCGGGGTCGAGGTTCGTCGGTAAGGTGGGCGACGACGCGAACGGCCACGCGCTGCGCGAGGCGTTTGAGCAGGACAGAGTCGACACAAGATGGCTCACGGTGGATCCGGCAGGGCGCACTGCTCAGACCATTATTGCCGTAGACCCTTCGGGAAGCCGCGTGATCTACTCGCTTGGAGGGACAGCTCTGCTCGAGGCGGCCGATGAGTTCACCGGCGATATCTTGGGCGGTGCGTCGGTGTTGTATGTGGGGGAGGCGTTTTTCGATGTGGCTCGCAGAGCGATGCAGGAGGCGCGCAGCAAGGGTGCTCAGGTCGTATACGGGCCGGGCGGGACGGCGTCCTGGATCGGCATGGAGAACCTGGCCGAGTTGATGCGGCTCGCCGACTTCGTGCTCATGAGTCGGTCGGAGCTTCGCGGCACGACCGGGTGCGACGAACCGGAGGTTGCTGCGCGGCTGCTTCTGGAGCGGGGCGTACCCAGTGTAGTAGCAACCCTGGGCGAACAGGGAGCGGCCTGCTACGGCCGGCGGTCACGGCAGATCGCCGATGCTAGTGTGGGCGCAGGGGCAGGGGTCGACGCACACGCAGACGCCGACTTCGAGACCGTGTGGGCGCCTTCGTTCAACGTGGATGTTGTGGACACCACCGGCGCCGGAGACGCATTTGCGTCCGGCTTCATATCGTCTCTGGTAGAGGGGCGGCCGATGGCCGAATGCCTTACGCGCGGAAACGCCTGCGCGGCCATGGCCATCGGGCGCGTGGGAGCGCGCGAGGCCCTGCCCACCCAGAGAGAGCTTGAAGTGTTCCTCGCAGCCCGCGTCGGCGCTGAGCGGCGAGGGTGAGACGGTGCAGAAGTATGAGTGACAGCATGTTGAAGAGAGTGGAGGGAAGCCTCGCCGGCGTGGCCGTAGGAGACGCCATGGGAATGCCGTGCGAGTTCCTGACGCGAGAGGAGATACGCGCCAGATACGGCTGGGTGGACTGGTTCGCCGCGCCGGACGCAAGCCATTTCCACCATGGAATGTGCGCCGGGCGGATTACCGACGATACGGAGCAGACCATCGCTCTCATCGAAGCCCTCGATGAGCATGGACGGATCACTCCGGAGTCGGCGGCGAGGGCCTATCTGACGTGGGCTGACGACTGCAACGCCTGGCAGTCGACGGTAATGGGGCCGAGCACCAGGCGGGCCTTGGAACGCCTGAAGGCCGGCGAGGACCCGCGCACGACAGGTTCTTCAGGCGATACAGTGGGGGCGGCCATGCGAGTGGCGCCGATTGGCCTGGTGAACCCGGGCCGCCTTGCTGAAGCAGCCGAGGAGTGTTACATGTCATGCCTGCCGACACATGGTGTGAGCATCGCCATAGGGGGCGCATGCGCAGTGGCGTGCGCGGTGGCAGCGGCAGCGGTCGCCGACCCAGGTACGATCGGCGGGATACTCGATGCGGCGGCCTGGGGCGCTGAGTATGGTGAGGCACGTGGTGTGAAATGGGCGGGGGCGTCGGTTGCCGCCCGCATCCGGTTGGCGCGGCGGATTGTGGCCGAGAGCCGGTGCGCCGACGAAGCGCTGGACGCGCTCTATGAAACCTGTGGGGTGGGGATGCTCCCCACCGAGCTGGTGCCGACGGCCATGGGGATTGTGGCGCTCTATGGCGCGGACTGCGCGAAGGCCGTGGAGGCGGCGGTCAATATGGGGGGCGACGCCGACACCCTTGCGTCTATTGTGGGCGCTGTGACCGGAGCGCTCTGCGGCATCGGAGGGTTCCCGGCCGAATGGGTCCGGACCGTGGAGAACGTCAACGGCCTGAACATACGTGAGCTCGCCCGGCGATTGGCGTGTGTGAGAGAAAGGAGATCGGTTCATGACAGGAGTTGATGTCAGACTCCGCAGGATATTCAAAGACGGAAAGGCCGTGGTGTGCCCGCTGGACTTCGGCGGGTTCATGGGGCCTGTACAGGGTATAGATGATCCGCCTGCAATTGTGGCCGAAGTCGTGGCCGGCGGCGCCGATGCTATCCTGATCAATCCCGGGATGGCCAGGAGCGAGTGGGCGGGCTACGCCGGTCGTGCCGGTCTCATAGTCAGGATCACAGGGGGTTCTACCAAGTTCAATCCTAATCCAGCCTACCACACCCTGGTTTGCAGCGTGGAAGAGGCTTGTGCAATCGGCGCGGACGCTGTGTGTGTCATGGTCTTGGTCGGATCGGAACAGGAACAGGAGATGTTTGAGATCATGGGGGGCGTGGTTTCTGACGCCCACGGTCTTGGCATACCTGTGCTGGCCGAGGTGATTCCGGCAGACCCTGCACACAACTTCGACCCCGAGTGGATATCGGTGTGCGCACGTGTCGGCTATGAGCTGGGTGCGGACTTCATCAAGACCTATTTCGTTGAAACCGGTTTCGCCGACATCGTCCGGGCGTGCCGGGCGCCGATCATCATTGCCGGCGGTCCTAAGGTTGCCGATCCCAATACCGTGGTTCGGCAGGCCATGCAGTGCGGAGCGGCGGGCATAGCCTTCGGGCGCAATGTGTTCCAATCGGCGGATCCTAGGGCCAAGGTGCGTGAACTGCACGCAATCGTTCACGGCGCATCGATGCCCCGCGGGGAGGTGCACCGAGGTTGAGAGCAGCGGTTTATCATGGGCCGGGCGATCTGCGGGTGGAGCAGATCCCGAAACCCGAGGCCAGGCCGGGCGGCGCGCTGCTTGAGGTAAGCTATTGCGGCCTCTGCGGTACCGATATCAAGACATACAGGCGGGGTCACCACATGTTCACTCCCCCTTGCGTGCTTGGGCACGAGGTGGTTGGGCGGATCGTCGAGATGAAGGATCCATCGCCATCGGTGAGTGTCAACGAGGGGGACCTAGTGGCGGTTGCTCCCTACGTGCCGTGCTTTGTGTGCCCGCTGTGCGCGCGTGATCGTCATGAGCTGTGCAGGCACAAGGAGTGGATCGACGGCGGGTTTGCGGAATACGTGAGTGTGCCTGCGGGAGTTCTTGAAAAGGGCGCATTCCGGGTGCCTGATGGATTGGATCTCAGGGTGGCTGCGCTTGCAGAACCACTGGCTTGTTGTTTGAACGCGGTCACCGACTCACACGTGCGTATGGGCGACACGGTGCTGATAATCGGCGCAGGGCCCATGGGCCTGCTCATGCTGGAGTCGTGTAGGGCTGCTGGGGCGACCCGGCTGCTTGTGAGCGAGTCCGATGAGTGCAGACGGGCGCAGGCTGAGCGCCGCGGGGCTTGGGCGGTCGATCCCGGGCAGACTGATATCGCGGCGTGGATCAAAGATGCCACCTGCAGCTCTGGCGCGGATGTGGTGTTCGTGTGCGTTGGCGCTGCTGACGCCGTGGATCAGGCTATGGCGGCGGCTGGGCCCGGCGGTGTTGTGAACGTGTTCGGCGGGCTTCCCGGTGGCGCGATGATCTCAGTAGATGCGAGACGCGTGCACTACGATGAGGTGACTGTGACTGGCAGCTTCGGGTTCGCCCCGGAGCATTTCCGGACTGCCTTGGCGATGCTGGCCGCCGGCCGCGTTGACGTCGACGGCATCATCACACATGAATTCAGCCTCGATGACGCCACACGCGCGTTCGAGACGGCCGCTACGGGGAAATGCCTGAAAGCGATAATCAGGGTGGGTGAAGATGGCTAGTCCGATTCTTGTGGGCATCGACGTAGGATCATCCTCGGTCAAAGCGGGCATTTGGCGCGCCGACGGCTACTATCGTGCTGCCTTTCGCCCGGCACGGGTGATCAGGCCCCAAGGGTCGGCAGGCGCGGAGCAGGATCCGGATCAGATCTGGGCTGCCGTGATCGAATGCCTTGACGAGGTCATGGCTGGGCAGGACCGGGACGCCCTGCGCGGGGTGGGCCTTTCCGGACACGGCCCTTCACTGATCGCCGTAGACAGCTATGGCCGGGCGCTCAGCAACATCGTAACGTGGATGGACCCGCGGCCGGGGACGGACGGGGGCGTCCAGGGGCCCTCTTTCGAGGCCACGGCCGTGTGGCTTCACCGAAAGCTCCTTGTGGGCGGACACGATCTTGCTCGCGAAGGCGTGAGACTGCTGCAGCCCAAGGACTACATAGGTCTTATGCTCACTGGGAGCGCCTGGCTAGACAGATCGGCGGCGTCATGCATGTCGTGGCTCGCGGGCGGCGATCCGGCGCAGAGCCTGTTTCCTTCCACGGTAGATCCGTGGCAGCCGGCAGGCGAGGTATCGGCCGTCGCGGGCGGCGAGACCGGTCTTCCTGAGGGCACTCCGGTTGCGGCCGGGGGCATCGACGCTTTCGTGGAGGCTCTGGGGGCGGGGATCATCCGGCCGGGAATCGCCTGCGATTCCACCGGCACTTCCACATGCATGGCGATGAGTGCGCCTGACGGCGAATCGGATCTGCCCACTGTGGAGCACGTGGCGCCTGAGCGGCGACTCGCCGTAATACCCGTGTCGTACAGCGGTGGAGCGTTGGCGTGGGCCATGTCGATGGTGATGCCTGATGTGTTTCGCAGCCACGAAGACTGGACGGGACCTGTTCGGGAGGCACTCGCGGGTTCAGTGCCTGGAGCGGGCGGCCTGACGTTCATCCCGCACATGACGGGCAGGCGCAGCCCGACGGCTAACCCGCGCGCCCGCGGGGCGCTGGTCGGGCTGGACCCGGCGCACACTGCGTCCGACATCATCCGGTCTGTGCTGGAGGGGTGCGTCTATGCCATGCAGGAGTGTGTGCAGTCGTGCATGCCTGACGCGTCAATCTCCGAGTTCAGGGCGGTGGGGTCGGGGGCGCGGCATGGCGCGTGGCTTCAGATGAAGGCCGACATCTTGCAGGCGCCCGTAGTCAGGATGCAGGTGTGTGAAGGCGCGCTTGCCGGCGCGGTGATACTGGCCGGTGTGGCGGCCGGGGTGTTCGATGATGTCGAAGATGGTGTGGAGGCTGTGGTTCGACCGGAGGCGACGTTCGAGCCCACACAGGATCCGCTGGTGTGTGCGGCGTATTCGGATGGCGCGACCCGGTTCCGTCGGGCTGAGGCGGCGCTCGAGACGGCATGGTGAGCCTTGACTGGAGGACAAGTGATTGGCATTGAGACGTGAGGCATTACGACGTGACAGAGCGCTGATTCCTCCCGCCATAAAGATGCTGGCAGCGGGGATGTTCCTTTGGGGGTTCGGCTATGGGCTTCATACCTACATGTTCCCGGTCTACCTGCGGACTATCGGTTGTACCCCCAGCCAAGTGGGCCTAGTGTTCTCGGTATCCATGGCTGCGACCGCCGCGTCGTGTATCCCCGGCGGCGTGCTGGCTGACAGGTACGACAGGCGCAGGGTGATACTGCTGACGTGGCTTGCGGGGGCGCCGTCGCCAATACTGTACTACCTGGCGCGCGACTACCGAATGGCCGCACTGGGCATCGCGCTCTACTCCGGGTCGCTTCTCGGATACCCGGCGCTAAACGCCTACGCGGCGACGTCAGCGGCCGCGGGGGCGTCTGGAACTGCATTCGGCGCCATAAGCGTTGGGTTTGCGGCCGGGATGATCGGGAGTCCGCTGGTGGGCGGATATGTGGCTGATGCGTGGGGAGCAAAGAACGTATTCCTGTTGTCATTCGCCTTCTTCTTGGCTGCCTCGTGCGTAATGGCTTTTCTTCCGCCGGAGCGTAGGAAGGCACAGGCAGAGGTAGGGGCAGGGGCAAGCCGGCGTGGCAGCGGCGGATATCGCGGCCTTCTACGCGACCGC
>JAGVTS010000069.1 GCA_019136685.1 Bacillota bacterium
ACATCGCCACGACCACATCGTACTGCGCTCCCCTCGCTTTCGCGAACACCGAATCGGGAGGAACGGGGCCGATCGCATCTATCCCAAGATCCCGGGCAGCACTGATAGCCGGGATTATTTCTTCGATCTCCTCCGTGCCGAACAGACCGCCTTCGCCCGCGTGCGGGTTGAGCCCGGCCACTCCGATCCGGGGTTCGGGGATTCCCAGGTCTCGCGCCGCTTCATGGGCAAGCTTGATCACAGTCAGCACGCGATCCCGTTTCACAAGGTCACACGCCTCGCGCAGCGATACGTGTGTTGAATTGTGCACCACTCTGAGGCCTCTATCTACCAGCATCATGGCGTAGTGCCGCGCTCCGGTGAGGTCGGCGAGTATCTCGGTATGACCTGCATAGTGATAGCCTGCAAGGTTAATGGCCTCTTTGTTAATGGGACCAGTCACTATAGCATCGGCAGCTTTCGACAACGTCAGCTCTACCCCGGCATGAACATACTCGTAGGCTGCCTTTCCAGCCGCAGAGCTCACCTTGCCAAGGCCAGCGAGTGCTAGATCCACATTAGCCAGATCCAGAACGTCTACGGTTCCCACGGCAAATGCTCCGTGAGACACATTGCCCAGCGGGTTGAGAGTGACATGGGCGCCGGTCAACTCGATCGCCCTGCGCAGAACAGCAGCATCGCCCACAATCACCGGCCGGCAGGCTTGGTACATGTCTCCGTCGGCCAGCGCCCTGACGCATATCTCCGGCCCGATGCCTGCCGGGTCACCCATAGTAATCAGTATCAGAGGCAGGTTGCTACCGTGCGCCAAGTCGTTCTCCTCCCAAACGCTCGAATGTACTCGACATCGCAACTGCATGAAGGTATTGAATGGCCCTAGAAATCGTATCGATTTCTCCGAAACTTCCGGCCTTAGTGACGACGGTCAGCCCCGGCTCGAAACCATCGATGAGATGACCGACCGGCACTCCCGGCATTATCTCGCCGCTCAAGGCAATTCCGCAGGCTTCCAGGCTGCTGCATACTGCTAGGGCAGTGTCGCCTCCAGTGAGTACCAAGCCGAGCGGACTCTGCAATCGAAGTATCTCACACACAGCAGAACCCAGATAACGTGCAATCCTGCGGCTGGACTCTGTTCGTTCGGTGTCCGACTCCTCATCGGATGCCCCGACTTGCCCGGAGGGTGCGCCGGAACGCAGGCACAATGCTATATCGTAGCCATCCTCAAGCCGCGCTAAGGCCTGCCGCACGTATTGCCGCATGCCGCTCCCGTCGGGATGGCCAAGAATGGAATCAACATCTATTCTGATGATCTCCAGGTTCAGCGATCGGCTCGCATGCTCCACCTGGTCTCGGGCAACAGAGCTCATCGATCCATTGACCACGACAACGCGACTG
This sequence comes from Bacillota bacterium, assembly GCA_019136685.1. GTDB lineage: Bacteria > Bacillota > DTU025 > DTU025 > DTU025 > UBA5389. The sequence goes on from JAGVTS010000069.1 coordinate 1,399, forward strand.
CGCGCGTTACGCCCTATGGTCCGGCTCACATGCGGCGCCAGGGTCAAAGACGCGGGCAGCTCGGCTGCAAGCCCGGCAGAGCCTACTGCCAAAAAGGCATAGTCCAACGTTGAGATGGCCTGGGATATGTTGCATAGGTCCTCGTCGGTCACAGCATCGACGACGATTATCTCCTTGCCCAACGATACCATGGATTCGAAAGCGTCGCGCAACGCACGTGCTCCCATTGACACCGTATCCATACTGACGTGGCCAATGCATCTTCTGCTCTGCGAAGCCAGAAGCGTAGGAACATGGGATTCAGTGACAGGGGACAGCGGATCTGCAGCCACCTCAGTCTCGCTTAGGGGCTTATCGCGCAGGAGTTGGCGCCCATTGACGGTGATCCGGCCATTCGCCGGGAATGCCGGCGCAACGAAGGCGACTTTGCGATCGTACACGTCCATGACTGCGTCGATCTCAGTGCCGATGTTGCCCCTGAGTGTCGAGTCCACCTTCTTGTACACGTGTTGAACACCCGCTGCCTTCAAGAACTCAGCTGCTGTGGCCGCACGGCTGTAGGCAGCGTCAGGCGTACTCCATCTCGAATCGGTGTTGACTACGATTACATCGGCGGCTCTGAACAGGCATTCGTCACCTACAGCGTCGAGGCTCACAACAGTCGCCAGCCCATGCCTGGCGAACTGGGCGCCCGTATCATTGGCTCCCGTCAGATCATCTGCAATGATTCCTAGTCGGTTAATCTCCTTCAATAACCCGGCCAGGCCAAAATCCCTTCTTGGGGTTCAGTCCTGACCACTCACCCTCCTCCCGGCCCCGATCGGGCGAAAGCAGCGATGCTACGACAAGATCTCGCCCATAACGATGAAGCAAGTAACATGCCAATACTAGCGGAGACTTACCTCCGCTGGTCGGAGCAGCGGCTTCATTGGTCAGAAGGGAGCGAGCAGGGCCAAGAAAAACACATGCCCCGGATCATTGCCGGAGCATGTGTTCCAAATTGCATCACGAGATGCAACATCCCATGCGTCAACAACTCGGTCTACTGAGAGTCCGCAAGTCTGCGCCAGAGAGTCGTCCTGCTCACCCCGAGCAGCCTTGCCGCCTCGCTTCTGTCGCCGTCCACCTTCTCGAGAACCTGACGCATGATCTCCTCTTCAATGCAGCGCATTCCGCCACTGATGGACACAGTTATCACATCTTCTGTTTCGGGGCCGCCACGTATGCATTCGCCGTCCGGGTTCTGCCCGATAATGCTGGATACATCGTGAGAGTCTATGTGATCGTGCTCAACGCCAACAGCTAGGCGTTCACACACGTTCTTCAGCTCCCTCACATTGCCGGGCCAATCGTAGCTTGACAAAGCCTGGAGGGCTGCCGGCGTCAGTTGTTTGGGAACGACTCCCGCGCTCGCTGAGATCGACTCCATGAAACGCTTGGCAAGCGGTGCGATGTCCTCCTTGCGTTCGCGCAAGGGCGGGATGGACACGTTCAGTACGTCGAGCCGATAATAAAGATCCGATCTGAATGTGTCTTCTTTAACCGCCCTCTTCAGATCCCTGTGGGTCGCAGCTATCACCCTAATATCCACAGGTATGACCTGCTCCCCGCCGAGCCTCATGACTTCCCTCTGTTCGAGCACTCGCAAAAGCCTGGCCTGCATCGACAGGGGCATGTCGCCGATTTCGTCGAGGAATATGGAACCGCCATGCGCGAGCTCGAATAGCCCGGGCTTTCCTCTCTTCCGAGATCCCGTGAAGGCCCCCTCTTCATAGCCGAACAGTTCGCTCTCGAGTATGCTCTCAGGGAGCGCAGCGCAGTTCACGGCGACGAACGGACCCTTCCTCCTAGTACTAGCGTTGTGTATTCCTTGGGCAACGAGCTCTTTGCCCGTGCCAGTCTCGCCTATGATCAACACGGTGGAGTCCGTGGCGGCGAACCTCCTCGCCCGGGCAATCATCCGTTCCATACTGCTGCTGTCGGTGACGATATCCGCGAATGTGTGCCGGGCCACGTGGCCCCTGAGATAGAGCTTGCGGCGGACCTCTTTCTCGGTCTGCTGGATTCTTTGGGCATCCTGAAACGTGATGACAGCGCCGACAACATCCTCGCCAACTGTGATAGGCACTCGATTGCTCACAACGACAGCGCCTGCAATGTTCTGGATCTGATCCAGCTCGGGTTTGCGTCGTGCGCGAACAACGTCAAGGCCCACGCCGGGCAGCACGTCAACTATGCGCTTGCCAACAGCGTAAGAGGCTTTCACCCCCAAAAACCGCTCTGCAACGGGGTTAAAAACGCGGATGATACCCTCCTGGTCGATGCCGACTATCCCTTCATATGAGAAATCCAGAATCGTCTTGAACTCCTCGGCCCGCTGCCGCTCGCGTTTTCGAACAGCCGCCACGTGCTTGGCCTCTTCGATGGCCTTGACGATGGCCTCCTTGCCCGACTCTATGAGCACTCCTTTTGCACCATATCTCTCCACAATGCGCGCTGAAATGGCATCGCCGATGACGACCCCTATTCCACGCGCGACCGCAGCCCGTATGGTGCCCTCCGCGTCCTGCTCGCGCTCGATGTACATTAGGGTAAGGGGAACCCCCAGGATATCCTGAATGCTGTCGGTCCCGTAGATAACCTCTTTGAAGCCCACGACGCCGATCTTGTCGCCGAACTGACGAGCTACGTGTAGAGCTCGG
>JAGVTS010000217.1 GCA_019136685.1 Bacillota bacterium
ATGTTCGTGCAGTCAGTAACGAGTGAGAGCATGTTCACCGAACGACCCAGCCTGCTGCCCAAAGCCCCGTCGCTCGACGCATTCAGGAGGATCTGTGAAGCCAAACCGATGGGGCAGTGGTTTGCCAATACTCTCATTGTCGCAGTTGGCACTGTCGCCCTATCGATGCCGCTGGCTGCGGGCGCCGCCTTCAGCCTTTCACGCTACAAGACAACGCTCAATTCCATTACTGGGCTTGCTATCTTGGGGACGCAGATGCTCTCGGCATCGCTTCTGGCGATACCCATATACGTGCTGTTCAGACGGACTGGGCTCCACGACAAGCTGGGCGGGTTGATAGTTGCAAACACTGCTTTCACGTTGCCGATGAGCATATGGGTGCTCAAAGGCTTCTTTGACTCGATTCCCAAGGAGCTGGACGAGGCAGCCATGATAGACGGTTGCACCGTCGGGCAGATGATATGGCGGGTGATAATGCCGCTGGTGCTCCCGGGAATAGTGGCCGTGTCGATATTCGCTTTTATCCTTGCCTGGGACGAGTTCTTCTTTGCGCGCACCCTTGTAAGCAGCCAGGGAAACTGGGTAATGTCGGTCGGCCTGAGTTCCTTCCGGGAGGAGTTCACCATCCAGTGGAGCGACATGATGGCGGCCGCGGTGCTGTTCACCATTCCTCCGATAGTACTGTTCATGTTCATCCAGAAGCACCTGGTCAGCGGGCTCACTGGCGGAGCGGTCAAAGGATAGAGGTTGCACTGAGACGTCGTTGCACACACCTACAGACTCAGTGAGATGAGAGCGCGAACGGAGGGTTGGCCATGCTCGGTGGATACATGGGCAGAGTACTATGGGTGGATCTGTCTAGTGGAAAACTAATAGACCGGTGTTTGGACGACGGCATGTGCCGAGATTACATCGGCGGTTACGGCATCGGGATGCGGACGATATATGACAATCAGAAGGCCGGACTCGATCCATTGAGTGCCGAGAGCATAGTGGCGTTTGGGACCGGACCGCTGACGGGAAGTCCGGCGGTGATCGGTTCGCGGTTCACAGTGATGGGCAAATCGCCGGTCTCCGGGACGTGGGGCGACGCAAACTCCGGAGGATACTTCGGCCCCGCACTCAAGCGCGCGGGTTACGACATAGTGTTCTTGACCGGCGCGTCGGAGACGCCCGTCTATCTTTCCATTGATAACGGCCGCGCTGAGCTTAGGGACGCGTCGGAGCTTTGGGGTATGACCACATACGAAGTGGATAGCTCTTTGAAAGGGTTGTGCGGTCGCGACGCCCAGGTGGCCTGCATTGGGCCGGCGGGGGAACGGGGAAGCCTGATTTCCTGCATAATCCACGATAGGGGCCGGGCCGCCGCACGCTCTGGCTTCGGGGCAGTGCTGGGCTCGAAGAAGGTCAAGGCCATTGTTGTCCGCGGCGACAAGCCCGTTCCGGTTGCGGATAGCGAGAGGGCCAAGGCGCTGAGGAGCAAATACGTGAAGCAGATCAGGGTCGATCATGTGGGATCGTCGCAGCTCTATATGGTTGGCACTCCTGCTCTCTTCGGCCTGTGCGCCCTCGGCGGCGATTCGCCCGTGAAGAACTGGGCCGGCGCCGGCCTGCACGATTTCAGTCAGAAGCAGATCGAGGCGCTGCATCACGACAGATTCTACAAGTTCAGGACGAAGAAGTATGGTTGCTTCGGTTGCCCTATTGCATGCAGCGGTACGTTCGACATCGAGGAAGGCCGCTACGCCGTTCACGACAGCCATCAGCCGGAATACGAGACGATAGCCGCTTTTGGGTCCAACTGCATGAACAGCAACCCAGAGTCGATAATAAAGGCCAACGACATCTGCAACAGGTACGGGCTGGATACAATCGGGACTGGGTCGATGATAGCATTTGCCATGGAAGCATACGAAAAGGGCCTGATAAACAACGAGGACACGGGCGGGCTCGATCTGTCATGGGGTAACCCTGACGCGGTTGTCAGGCTGGCAGAGGACATAGCGTTGGGCCGTGGGCTTGGTGAAGTCTTGTCCATGGGCCTCGAAAGGGCAGCCAAGGCCACAGGCGGAGGCGCCGAGTCTTTTGCAATGCACGTACAAGGCGAGGCCATAGCAATGCATGACCCGAGATTCGAGCCTACCATGAGCGTGATATACCGGATGTTCCCCGGCAAGCACATACAGGCATCTCAGTTCTGCAAACCGCCCGCGTTCGACGATGCGATTCCCGCCTACGGCGCCGACCGAGAAAGGCAGGCGGGGAGAGGCACACAGCTTAAGTCGCTCGAATGCCTGTGCAACGTGGTCAACTGCGCCGGGGTATGCGTGTTCGGTTACCTATCCACCCACGTGGATTGCGTGCCGGAGTTTCTCTCTGCCGTCATGGGAGTTGACATGGGAGTGCCGGAAGCGATCGAGACGGGCGAGCGCATATCCAACATGAGGCAGGCTTTCAACATCCGCGAGGGAGTCAACTTGATCAAGGCTCATGTACCGGGCCGAGTGCTCGGAAACCCTCCTCAGCAGGAGGGTCCGACTGCCGGATTTGCGGTCGACTCCGGCTTGATACTGTCTGAGTATCTTGACGCCATGGATTGGTCGCGCGAAGATGGGCGCCCATCGAAGAAGAGACTTATGGAGCTAGGTATGGATGACATCGCTCGGGATCTCTATGCAGCAAGTTGACGGCTAGGCCAGGTTGTACTTGGCGATCTTCCTGTATAGTGTAGTAACGTGTATTCCAAGCTCGCGTGCTGCTTTCTCTTTGGCGCGCGGTTCACCTTCGAAGCGTTGGAGCGCCTCCGCTATGGCCTGGCGTTCCAGCGCTTCAAGCGCCTGCGGGCCGTCTGCTTCGCCGGTCCCAACTGGGCGATCCGTCGTTCGGACCCTCTGGGGAAGGCTGGTTATCTGCACGGTCGTTTCAGACTCGATGTTCACCGCGTATTCCACGCTATTGGACAGCTCGCGTACGTTGCCGGGCCACTCATACGCCAGCATGCATCGGAGCGCTCCATCGCTGAATGCGGCTATGCGCTTGTCGGCGGTACGGCAATGCTTATCCAAGAAGAACCGCGCCAGCATCGGAATATCTTCTCGTCGCTCTCTGAGCGAAGGCATCCAGATGGGCACGACATTCAGCCTGTAGAACAGGTCCTTGCGAAACTCGCGACTTGTCACCATTGCGTCCAGATCCCGATTAGTGGCGCCGATTATGCGGACATCGATGGGCCTGGACTCCACGCTTCCCACCGGCTCTATCATTCTGTCTTCAAGCGCGCGCAGCAGCTTCCCTTGTAGGTGGAGGGGCATGTCTCCGATCTCGTCCAGAAATAGCGTGCCGTTGTTGGCGAGCTCAAACCGACCCAACTTTCCTTTTTTGCGCGCTCCTGTGAATGCCCCTTCCTCGTAGCCGAAGAGCTCGCTTTCCAGCAGAGTGTCGGGAATGGCGCTGCAGTTGACTACGACGAACGGACCGTCCTTTCGCCTGCTTGCTCTGTGAATGGCCCGGGCCATTAGGCCCTTGCCGGTGCCGCTTTCTCCCCTGAGAAGGACTGTGGAATTGCCTGAGGCAATCTTCGCGGCGAACTCCTTCACCGATGACATAGGCTGGGAGTCACCGATTATGTCGTCGAAAGAGGTCGCGCGGTTCTCGTGCTCCCATATCTCGTATGTGAACCTCGACACGTCGTCGAGGTGCTGAAAAGTCAACACGGCTCCTAGGGGCTTGCCGTCGACTGCCACCGGATACGCGTTGCATATCGCATCGACAGTATCTCCAGAGCGCTGTTTGAGGCGAGCTCTGTGTTGCTTGATCTCGGTTCCGCTTCCCAGGGCGTCGTACAGCCCTGTGCCTGATAGTACATCCTGCACAGGTTTGCCGGCGACAACCTCAGGAGAGAGATGAAGCGCATCGAGCGCATACCGGTTGGCCTGGGTCACGATCCCGTATTCGTCCACTACCAGCACGCCCTGATCGAATGCGCCTATCACCGCTTCGAGTTGACGGCGGCGAAACCTATCGCGGGTCATCGCTTCTTCGCTGGCTATCTTGGCGCTGAGCAGGTCGGCCATGCGTTCCAGAA
>JAGVTS010000071.1 GCA_019136685.1 Bacillota bacterium
GCGGCAGTGGCCGGCGCGGTGCGGGAGTGGCTCTGCGATGTGCCTCCCGTCGGAGATTCCCGTGTGTAGCGGCATGCCGGTGATGCTATCCGGAAACGTCGGTAAGTCCGCCCCAGACCCCGGACAGGACGCAGAAGAGGGTTCGGGCAAGTTGCTTCTCCACATCCACTACCTCGTAATCGTCGACCTGGGCGCCTTTGAAGCCGACGTCGGCGGCAGCGCCTGTCACTCTCTTCGAGATTGGGGCAAACCTCCAGCCCTCTTTGGCTATGGAGACCCGGACTTCTCCCTTCAGCTTACCCTTGGACCACTTCCCCTGATAGCCGGTGGTTACGATACCGAATCCCTGGAATGACAGGACTGCGCCCTCAACGCCCACAGTCGGGTGATTCGCGTCGGTCGCTTGCCCAAAGAAGAGAGCCTTTGCCCACCGGCCGACCCGTATTCTGGGGGTCGGCGGACAAAGGCTTGAACAGTTCAAACCAGAGCACGCTCAGAACGCCTGCGACCAGGCAGATAGCGATGTCTACCGGGTGAAGCACGGTGAGATGAAACAGGCTGCGCAGCGCCTTGATGCTCAACACTGCAGCTAGGAAGGCCACCGAACCGCCCACTACCCATCGCACGGCAGGATTGGGCCTGCAGAGCTGGGCGAGTAGGCTGCCGCTCCACGACCGGTTGGCCATGATCAGCCCTAGGTTGGCCAGAACCAGAGTCGTGAACGTGAGGCTGCGCGCTTCCAGTTCTCCGCGGCTCAAGACCAGCAATGAGATGACGTACACGGCCATCACGAACGCCAACACTGAGAGGCCCTGAACGATCCCCACACGCATCAGCCTGCTGCTGAAGAGCGGGCTCGACGGATCGCGAGGAGGCCTGTTCATCACGTCTTCTTCTTCCGGCTCCATCTCGAACACCACTGAACATGCCGGGTCGATTATGAGCTCCAGGAAAGCGATGTGCACCGGCAGCAGCACCAGCGGCCACTCAAACAGCACCGGGAGCAGCGACAGCCCGGCAATGGGAACGTGGATCGCGAAGATATACGCCATCGCCTTGCGCAGGTTGTCGTATATCCTCCTGCCCTGACGCACCGCCTCCACGATTGAGGAGAAGTCGTCGTCGAGGATCACGAGGGACGCTGCTTCGCGCGCGACGTCGGTGCCGCGACCGCCCATGGCAATACCGATGTGCGCGGATTTTAGGGCGGGGGCGTCGTTCACGCCGTCGCCGGTCATGGCCACTACTTCCCCGTCGGCCTTCAAGGCTTCGACCAGACGCAGCTTTTGCTCGGGCACCATGCGCGCGAAGATGCAGCAGGTCTTCACCCTTTCGGCGAGATCCGAGTCTGACATGGCGGCTAGCTCAGGGCCTGTGATGACTTGGTCTGCCGGCGACAGGCCGATCTGGCGCGCGATATTCTGGGCAGTTCCGGGGTAGTCGCCTGTAATCATGACCACCCTGATCCCTGCCCGGTAGCATTGCTCGATTGCCTTCCGGACTGTGGGCCGCACAGGGTCGGCCAGTCCCACGAGTCCGACTAACTCGAATGGGAAGTCGTGCTGCTCGTCTGGAAGCTCAGCTGCCTTGAACTTCGCCTTGGCCACGCCCAGCACCCGAAGGCCGTCCGCGGCCATCTGGCTTACCTGGGCGAGAAGCGCCGTGGTGGCGTCGGGCGCCAGGTGGCATAGATCGGCGATGGCTTCCGGCGCGCCCTTGGCCGCTACAACATAATGGCCGCCGTTGCCGTTTGGCATCATCCACACATGCGACAGAGCCAGGAGCTCGCGTGAGAGCGCATACTCTTGGACCAGTGTCCAATCGTCGTGCAGGTGCTCTGTGTCCACCAGATGCCTCTGCCCGAACTGGCGCAAGGCCTGTTCCATGGGGTCGAAGGGGTCTTTCTCGCTGGCCAATACTCCGAACTCTATCAGCTCGTGGAACTCCTCGGGTAGATCGGACCCGCCCAGATCGGCGTCGTAGCGGCCGTCTCGTACAAGCAACCTGCTCACCGACATCCTGTTCTGCGTAAGGGTACCGGTCTTGTCGACGCACAGCACTGTAGCTGCCCCGAGGGTTTCGATGGCGGGAGTTCTGCGGGTGAGCACGTTCTTCTGCGACATCCGCCATGCGCCCAGCGCCAGGAAGATTGTTAGGACTACGGGGAACTCCTCAGGCAGCATCGCCATGGCGAGCGTGATCCCTGCCAGAAGGCCGTTAATCCAGTTGGCCCGCGTGAGCCCGTACACGACGACTACCGCTGCGAAGAGAACAAAGCCGAGCATGGCCCAGGTGCGAACCATCCGTCCAGTTTCGCGGCTCAGGGCGGTTTCCTCTGTCTCCACTGTTTGAAGCGCCTTGCCTATGCGGCCAATCTCAGTCCGGGTGCCGGTACACTTGACCTCCGCTACGCCTTGGCCCTGAACGACCAGGGTTCCTGAGTACACGAAAGGCGTGTCTTCGCCGCCTGGCCGTTCCATCTCTACGGATCCTGCAGGCCCTTCGACCGACGACTTCCGTACGGGCAGCGATTCGCCGGTGAGCAGCGACTCGTTGACCGAAAGGTTCATGGCCCACAGCAGTACGGAATCGGCCGGTACTCGGTCGCCTTCCGACATGAGCACGACATCGCCGCGCACAACCTCGAGACCTGGAATTCTCTTCTGTTGGCCATCTCGGATGACCAGCGCTCGTGGGCTGGACAGATCGCGAAGGGCCTCCAATGCGTTCTCGGTCTTGCGCTCCTGGTAGATGGTGATGCCCATGACCACGAACACGAAGCTGAGCAGCATCAAGGCTTCCTGATGGTCTCCAAGCAGGAGATAGAGCGCTCCACATCCCACCAGCAACAGGAACATGGGCTCGCGCACGACCTCGAGGACGATACGGAGCAGTGAGCGTTTCCTGGCCGAAGGGAGTTCGTTGGGTCCCTCGGCCGCGAGTCGCCTCTCTGCTTCCTCGCTTGTCAGCCCAGACAGATTCTTGACGTCAATTGTTGTCGACACGGTAGTACCTCCGTTGTGAGTGTTCGGTTGCGTCGGGTCCTCCATACGCCGACATACCAGAGTACGCGAAAAACCCGCGGAACCGTGACTTCAAGTCGCGGTCCCACGGGTTTGCTTCATCACCCGCTGCCATCTCTGGCCCAGCCCCATTGACACAGAAAACATTGCGCCGGACGCCGCATCCGATCAAGAAATGGGCTGCGGACGTTCAGTGCGCCTTCGGTCAATCGCCTGCTCCGTCAATATTGGCGCCACTAGCGCGTTGTGCGCATGGCACCGGTATTGGCGCAATATGCACTCTAGACACTGATGTTACCACTAGCCGAGCGGGGTGTCAACGCCACCCGACCGACGACCGACCCTGACCGCCGCCGGACCCGACCATACCCGTGTAAAGGTGGTGGCAACGCCTAGGCAGCATGCGTGCACGATCAGTTCGCAGCTAGTTCCGGCTCCTCACTGCCTATGCCGCACTGGCGCGACCGGCGTCGCAGAAGACCCGGCGCGCAGATGAGTGCACAACCTGCCGGGAAACTTGCAGAAGGAGCTCTTGCTAAAACCCCGCCGCGCGCCACCTGGGTCAACGTCGCATCGACATTATCACTTTCGCCACACCCTCTGTTGACTTCGTTATGAACTGTCCCACTTCCTGGTTGACGAGCTCCAGGCGATATGGTAGCATATACCTGTAGTTGCAATATTAAGGTGTTGATGCCGGTGCTGCCAGCATCCCTGCTTCACACGGATTTCGAGGCGCCCCTCGCCTGCCGGAGGCCGCCTGAAGAGAAGCTCGCCGCGCTCGCGCTCTCAATTAGCGAGAAGCGCGGCGGGCCACCGGCGAGTGGCCCCCGGCAGGAGCTCTACGTGGGCGAAATCCGCGATACGCTCATGTCCCATGGCCCCACATGCCCCCGATGCCGAGGCCTTAACGTGGTACGCTACGGCAAGCGCGGCGCCGTTCAGCGCTACAAGTGCAAGAGCTGCCCCTGCTACTTCACCGACCTTACCGGTAGCGTGCTGCATCGCATACGCCGCCGGGACCTTTGGCTCGACTTCTGCCTGTGCATGGTGGAAGGCTTCTCCGTACGCGAGACCGCAAGGATCCTTGGAATATGCAAGAACACCGCCTTTGCCTGGCGTCACCGAGTCATTGCCGCCCTGGCCTCCGCCGACTCGCAAACCATCTGCGAAGGCATTGTGGAAGTCGCCCAATGGCCCCTGATCCGTTCCTTCAAGGGATCGCGACCGCCCAAAGAGGCGGATATGAGCGAAATGGAACCCATAGTACGGCGCAACCCCATCGCCTACCGGCGTCTCTTTCCCAAGTGCCGCCAGGCGGCGCTCGTAGTCGCGGTTGACCGCTCGGGCACGGCCCGA